>CAJXQV010000144.1 GCA_913058165.1 uncultured Chromatiales bacterium
GAGATTGCCTCTTGTCTCGTGGGCTCGGAGATGTGTATAAGAGACAGATAATGCCCTGAGTGCAAATATCCACCGCTTCGGGAATAGTGATCGACCGCATATCACCGCAGATGACTTCAATACGGTCGGCTTGCCCGAGGTCCCGAACCAATTGGGTGGCCCTTGCTGCGGCCTCAGGAATAACTTCAATCGCATAGACCTTCCGCGCACCTGCGGCCAATGCCAGGCGTGCAAGCAAGGCATCCTGCCCGGTGCCTATATCAAGCACAACCTTGTCCTGAACCTGCGCAAGAAATGCCCGCTGATAAGCATTCACCCTCACCTGATCGGCGTTCATAAAGTCATACAGCAACTCGTCGTAGATCTGATACTCACCCAACGATGGCCAGAACTCAGGGTGGTTATCCGCCAGCTCATTGCCTTGATACCAAGCCACAAGTTGCGGCTCACCAACACTGCGATCAACCATACCGACAGCCACATCATGCACATCAGGGTGACTTCGAATAACAGCTTCAATTTCTGCAGGCTCAACTCGATAGCCGCGCAACTTAATTTGTTGATCGCTGCGACCAACAAATTCATAACGACCATCGGCAAGCTGCCGCATCAGGTCGCCGCTGCGATAACAACGCACACCATTCAACTGAACAAACTTTTCTGTGGTGAGTTTTGCATCGCAAAAATAACCGGCAGCAACACCCGCCCCGGCGATATACAGCTCACCGGGTTCCCCGGTTTCTACTGGCTCACCTTGAGCATCACGCAGGTACAACTCAAAACCGGCCACCGGTTTACCAACAATTGCAGTGGTCACAGAGTCACCTTGGAGGTATTCAGTAACACACACCCGCCCCGCTGTTTCGGTTATCGCATAGGTGTTTAAAAGCCGCACACGATTGCCGAATCGGGCAAACCACTCAGCTATATGTGCCGGCACTACAGCCTCGCCGCTTAATACAAGCAGCCGCAAGCTGGCGGGCAGTTGCACCTCACCCAGCGCAAGCCATTGGGCAAAACCGGACGGCGTTAAACTCAACACCGAGACCTGAGATTGATTAAGCGCAGCCACAACGTGGCGAGGGTCTTTACGCAGGACCTCATCAACAATGGCGAGACAAGCTCCAGTGGCCAGAGCACCCCAGATTTCCCAGAGCGAATAACCAAAGGCAATGGAATGGGTTTGTGACCAGACGTCATTCGAATCAGCCGCAAGCTCATCCGCTAAAGGCGCCAGCAGATCAGCAATATTTGCATGAGTTACCACCACACCTTTCGGCGTGCCGGTAGAACCGGAGGTAAACATCACATAGGCGGAATGCATGGGGTCAAGCGGAGGCAGCGGCACAACAGCTGCATCAGCACTCTCCACAAATACAGTATCAATAAGCAATGCAGGTGCGGCAGCGGCAAGAATCTGCACTTCACGTTCGGGCGAACTGTCGAGAGGTAGGTAAGCGGCACCTGCTTTCCACACAGCAAGTATTGCCAAGACCCGATCAAACCCTGCAGGCAACCGTATGGCGACCAGAGGCGCTGGGTCATCCACTGCCGGCAATACCGCCAGAATCTTGTGGGCCAGAATATCAGAACGTGCGTCCAGCTCGGCGTAGCTCAACTCAAGCACATCGCCTTCAGACGCAAACCGCAATGCAGGATGATCAGGCTGTATAGCGGCAATCTGCCGGAACCGGTCGACTAACAGCAAACCTTTTGCCGTGCTAATTGCCCTAACGCGAGCTAATGGGCTCACGGCAACAGCTCCAGACAAACGACAGGTGGGTTGTTGAGGTACTCATCCCAATATTCCGCCCCACATTCTTCAACGCCCAGCGGATCGAACTGTAAAGGCAGCCAATTGGCGGTAACAAAACCCGCTCCGGAAAATGCACGCGCGTAAGCCGAACGACCGAAGTAATACACCGTAAAGTTAATCAGCTCGCGCCCCGACACCATTGAATAAATAACAGGTGTGGCATCAAGCAACGGCGCACAGGCCACCTTATTGAAACCGTACTGCGCATAGCCTGAAAAATCGGCGAGCGACTGATCGGGGTTTTCATTAATACCAACAAAGCGGCCGCCCGGCGCTAGGCATTGGCGAACGGCGGTGCACATCTCTGTAAGCGCAGCTTCATCGGGCGCATAGTGCAACAGATAAGCGCCGACAATCAGATCAAAGCGTTCGATAAAACCCGGTAATGCAATGAGGTCTTTGGCATCACTGCGCACATACTCAATACCCCTTTGTTCCCGCTGCTCCTGTGCTATGGCGATATCGATCATGCCCTGTGAGATATCAACCCCGACCACTTCGGCGGCTCCAGCCTCCTTGAGGCGACGGGAATAAATGCCATCGCCGCAGGCCAGATCAAGCACGCGCAAACCAGATACATCACCAAGCAGTTGAAACAGGCTGTAAGCCTCGACGTAACGACGCAGCGGCGACAATTTTCCGTCACTGTAGGCCTGCGCTATCGAATCGTATTGCATCATGTGTTTGCTAACCGCGTCCGTTACCGGAAAAACCGATCCAGTCATGCAGCAACTGCAGACATTCTTCTGCGAGCACACCGCCGGTTTTCTCAACCACCACACCGGCCATCGAACAATCCATTAGCTCACTGCCGGTAACCGCCTGCATATCGGCAAGTGTGGCGCCAAAGTACACATGATGAATACCCGCGTAATGACATGCGGCCAAACACATGGGGCAAGGTTCAACAGTGGAGTACAGATTGCAGCCTTCCAATTGCAACGCGCGCAACTGCTGGCAACTTTCACGAATCGCCACAATCTCGGCATGGGCGGTGGCATCCAGTAGCGAGATCACAGAGTTATGCGCCCTAGCCACCCGCACACCATCGCGCACCACCACTGCACCAATCGGCGGCTCGCCA
The DNA here is from genome assembly GCA_913058165.1 of uncultured Chromatiales bacterium. GTDB lineage: Bacteria > Pseudomonadota > Gammaproteobacteria > Steroidobacterales > JABIQA01. The sequence goes on from CAJXQV010000144.1 coordinate 2,901, forward strand.
GCCGCTAGACCGCGCCGGGCGATGTCCAGGGCGGCCTGCATATGCTCTTCATGCACAGACAATTTATCTTCTCCGCTGCGCCGCTCCCGACTGCATCATTGCGGGTAGCCATCAGCTCTGCGAGTGAATGTAATACAGCCATCTAATGTGCAATCTAAGCCATTACCAAATGATTGACTGGCGCTGAAACTGCGAGGGGCTTTAATAAACTCTATTGTCACATATCAGGAGGCTTCGCCAAAATCCGTGGGGAGGCGATTTTTACCGGTAAAATGGCGTAGAATTGCGCGATTCTCACCGCCAGTGCCCTGCGCATGACGGAATTCAGTCAAGAACACAGCAAAAAGAAGCAATTACTATGCAAACCATCAGCATTATCGGCGGCACCGGCTCCCTTGGTAGCGGTCTCGCCTGGCGTTTCGCGCAGGCTGGCAACAAGGTTATCATCGGTTCACGTGATGCAGAACGCGCAGCTGAAACCGCAACCGACATCAACCGGAAGCTCGGCAAAGACCTCGCACAGGGCATGGATAACGACGCAGCGGCCGCCGCAGGCGACATTATTGTACTTACAATTAAATTCAATCATCAGAAATCAACACTCGCCCAATTGCATGATGCCGTTCAGGGTAAAATTGTGGTCGACACCACAGTGCCGCTGGTACCACCCAAAGTGGCCCGCGTGCAGCTGCCTCCGGAAGGTTCTGCCGGGCTTATTACCCAGCAGCTTTTAGGTGAGAACGTTCAGGTGGTTTCCGCGTTCCAGAACATCGCCGCCGATTCATTGCCGGGTGACGCACCGATTACCTGCGATGTACTCGTTACCGGCGATAGCAAAGACGCCCGTGAAGCTGTTATTCAAATCGCCCGCGCCAGCGGCATGCGTGCCTGGCATGCCGGTCCATTAGCAAACTCGGTTGCTGCAGAAGCCATGACATCCTTGTTGATTCACCTGAACAAGCAGTTCCCCGGCGCGCACACCGGCATCAAAATCACCGGCATTCCGGATTAAACCCCGCAACCCGCATTCAGGAATTAAGCAGCATGAGTAGCAAGCGCCTAGAGGCATTTGCTGTCGACGGCATTCCGCTGGTACAACCTGGCGACGACCTCGGCGCACTAATTATTGCCGCAATTGAACACAGCCGGCTCGCGCCCGTGCAGGGCGATGTGGTGGTAGTGGCGCAAAAGATTGTGTCCAAAGCGGAAAACCGCATCGTTAAGATGAGCTCTATTAAGCCTTCAGAACGTGCGCTAAAGATTGCAGCAGAAATCAATAAAGATCCTGCGATGGTTGAGCTGGTTCTGAGTGAATCCAAAGCCATTATTGCCACCGGTAACAATGTGCTTATTGTCGAAGACAAACGGGGATTCATTCTGGCCAACGCCGGCATAGACCTGTCTCTTATACAC
>CAJXQV010000145.1 GCA_913058165.1 uncultured Chromatiales bacterium
ACGAGATTGCCTCTTGTCTCGTGGGCTCGGAGATGTGTATAAGAGACAGTGTAAAAACCTATTAATTGTTGCGCGAAGGTTCGCGCCTTCAGCAGAACCATCAAATTGAATATTCAGAGTGGGTGCAAACGTAATTTTTCCCGAACCTTTTGCCGAGTCTTTGTTTGCGGAGAGACTGATTGAGTCCAGCCGCACTGCTTGGGTTTCTAGCGTAGCTGAGGCGATAAGCTTTAACGGCGTTGGGCCATTGAGTGAAATGTTGTAGAGACCGGCTAATTCACGCGTATCAGTACTGTTGATTTCTGTTTCGATGGAACTGCCCGAAAAATTAGCCTTATCACTGATGCGACTGCTGAAGCTTGCCGTGCTGGTTCCCAAATTCGCCGTGCCCTTAACGACATTAAGCGAGTCTTTATCTTCGGCTGATGCGGAGGCTCTCAGGTTGAAGGGTAGGTCTGGCAAACCTTTCAAACCCGCGATATCGCCTAGCATTTGGAGACTGTCGGCCCGGGCATTTAACTGCAGGTCGAAATCGCGAAATTGCGGTAGCTTATGAGCCGTGCCGGAACCGTCAATGTTGATGCTTTTAGTGTGGGCTGAAAATTGACTCACCCTGAGACTGTCTTTAACCCGGTCTGCTTTTATGCTGATGGTGTAAGGACTCTCGGGCAATGTATCGATGCCGGCAATCTGTCCCAACGCACGTGCACTGGGGCCGGATGACTTGAACATTAGCTTAAGCGCGCTGAGTTCTTTGAGATCGGTTGTATGAAATAGCGCATCAACCTTGAAGTCGCCGGCATTGCCAACTAGGTTCAAGTCGGTTTTCTCACCCTGAGTTGTGAGCTTGCCCTTTATCTCGACCGGCCCGCTGGCTACTGCCGGTAATTTGAGAACCTTCAATATTGTTTCGAGTTCTGGTGCGGTGTAGCTGAGTTCGATATTCGGTGACTCAAGGTGGGCTAGGTTACTGAAGCTCCCGGTGCTGTCTAGCCGGGCTTTTGTGCCGTTAACGTGCAGTTCGTAGTTAATAGCGCCGGCGACAAGCAGTTCAGGAAAAGGCCCGACCGTTCCGCGCAGCTTCAGTTTAAGGCTATCAATACGGGCATCGGCATTGACGGCTATTCCATTGTTGTCGATCTCTATCTCATTCGCCTTGACGATGTCGAACACCAGTTCGGCTGGTAGCGATGGGTGCACAAAGCGCAGCTTTACATCGCTTACATGTGCATTCGACAAGGCCAGCATTATGGGTTTGTGTGGGGCAGTGGAGCGCGGTGCGTTTGGGCGACGCATATCCCAGTTCATTTTACCGTTACTCCATTCAAACAGGAGTTCCCCACCTTTTACCTGAGCTTCAATGATGGTTAGCTCGCCTTTAAACAGGCTGAAGAGGTCAATCGCTACTTTGGCCTCATCGACACGCAACATATTTGGCCGGCTGCTCCAGGGCGGGTTTTCCCAGTTGATATTGGTTGCATCGACGGTGATCGTTTTGCCTAGTGTGTAGTCGAAGTCACCGTTGATTTTCAACGTTCGCTGAGTTAGTTGGCTTACCGTATTTTCAATAAACGGTTTGAGTCGGCCAGGGTCTGACAGATACCATAGGCCATAAGCTATGACTGCTGTGAGCGGCAGTAAAACCGATAGCAGTAAAATCTGCAGCCAGTGTAATCTTCGTCTATTTGGGAAGGTGGGGGTCATGAGGCGGTTTATTAGCTTTCCTATTTTATTTGTATGCATTATACGGGCTGCACTGTACTGGTGCGGAGTAAAAACTGCGGGGGGTAGCCTCCCCGCGCGCGACGCTGCGTTGTGGTGGCAAACGCCGGTAGCTAGCCGGGTCTCCGGCGCGCCTCTGAGGCGCTTGAAGAGGGGTGGGCTGAATTAACGCCGGACTTATTTCCAATGAGGCTGAGCCTTTTGGCGGCTTAAAGCACCGGGCCTGGGCCATGATGTTGGCTGGTCTTTATAGTCATTATGTTGAGTTGCATCGTGATTTTTATTAATGCGGATTAAAATCTAGCGATTGCCCCAGCACTCCGATTCATTCGTTTCGTTACCTATTGGCGCGACACCACCGAACTTCTGCCCGACTTCATTCATTGCGAATAGCGTGCATTGTTCATCTTCAACCTGCCTTTCTCTGGCCGTCGCCGTGGCAGTAAAGCCCATCGCATCTGCTTCAGGAATGGCAATGGTGAAGTGCTCATAGGTAGATATTTCTCGCATCCCTAGCCCTGGCGGGTTGTCCGTTGTTTCGCCGATTAGGTTGGTGGTGTAGGTATTATTCTGCAGGTAATGTTTCTCCTGCGCAGAGGCTACCCTTAGCAGGGTTGTTTTTGCATCTACCCTGTTGGCTTTGAGTGTGTAGTTGCGGTAGGAAGGCACTGCAATCGACATGAGAATGCCGATCATAATAACCACGACCATTAACTCAACCAGAGTTGCACCCGAAGCCCTGTAGGAGAATTCAGTATTTCGATAATTCATGGTCTACAGTCCTTCCTCGGTCCAAAAGGTTCGCTTTGGCGGCGGTGATTCCACATTTAGCGGGCAACCGAGGCCAGAACAAGCAAAGGTTTCACTTTGTTCCTTCGTGGAGCCATCAGGGTTGGCAATGGTTACTGTTTCTGTCATCAGATACACCGGAGAAGCAATGCCACCAAACTTTAGATCTGTCGCATAGTCACTAAAGTCGTCGTAATCCTCAGACTCTGCAATCACATCGCCGTTAATTACAGGGCGTCCCCATGACAGGTTGATGGCATACAATCTATTGCTGCCTTTGCCCGCGGTGCATGAATCAGCTGCTCCACCCGGCGCGAACGAAGAAAAGTAAACCACGCCATTAATGGTGAGGCTTTTACCCAGAACCTTTTCACCTGAAACAAGGTTCATGCTCAAGCGCCAACCCGGAGAGTTTGCTGATACAGGGGTAACGGGCTTGCTGGTGATATCGATTAACTGGCTGCGCACCACGGGATTATCATAAGTTGGATCATCCGATGTCATTGGTGTGTAGGGCTTGAAATCGCGGATTGAGTAAAACTCCTCATCGATAACGCGATCCAGCGGGTGAGCCCGATAGCCTGAACCGATATTAAGCGCAAAGTAACGGGTTTCACCGAGTTCGTCTTCAACCAGATCAACCTGGTTATAAAATCGGCGCAGGTCACCCGCCGCGGGCGTACTGCCCAGATCGGCACCACCTAATGTGGCGAGTATCCCACCACTTGCAAATGTGGATAGAGCATTGCCGTTAAAGAAATCCATGCGCCACAAACGACCGCCAGTATCACCAACATAGAGACGGTCAAGCAGGCCATCACGGTTAGTGTCTATGACTAACGGAGGTGCCGGAATGGAATGCTGCATATCGAGGACCAGATCATGCTCGGTGCTGTTATTGCCGGCGCTCCAAACCTTTTCACCGGTAAGCAAATCGACCATGTACACCGCATTGCCTTCGGTATCTGTCGAATAGGCGTCGGTATCCTGAGTATCGTCATAGCCACCACCGAAAATGGCAACTGCCGTTTCAGAACCAGAACCTATTTTTATGAGGCCCATTTTTGGGAGTGACCACGTCTGACCGATGCCTGGGAACTCGCCGGTAGGGTCGTCATTAATTTCCCAAAGCTTTACCGGGTTATTCTTATCGGTAATATCCAGCGCAAAATAGCTGGAGCCACCGCGACGCATGCCAAATACCATAATTCCCCGTTCGCCGGCTCCTGTGAACCCAGGTAGACCGTCATCATTCAGCACATAGATGATCGGCTGACCATCAAGCATATAGGTTTTGATGGCGGTAACTTCATCGCTGTACATCTCAAGCATGCGGTCAAGCAGTGACCCTGGGATATAAGACCAGAGCTCTACGCCAGTATCGGCATCAATGGCGTGGAGGTAACCATCATTGGTGGTGATATAGACAACGATATCTGGGTTATTTTCGCTCAGTCCATATGCCACAGGAGTCGGTCGCACGTGCAGGGGGTCACCCATCTGGCGACGAGTATCATTTATTATGGCCCCGTTGGGATCTTGGTTATCGTTTGAATCTTGGTAGTCCTCGCCATTGAGCCAGTTAATTAGCACTTCACGCCACGAAACTGGGGACCCATTAATATCAATTGTGCCTGAAGGTTCACCAAAAATACCTTCCGTGAGATTGGCGTTATCAATAGCGATTTTGTTCTCGGCCACAGCGATGTTGCCACTGTTCAGGTCGGTATAAATGCTGTCTCTTATACACATCTGACGCTGCCGACGATCTACTCTGTGTA
>CAJXQV010000146.1 GCA_913058165.1 uncultured Chromatiales bacterium
AGCGTCAGATGTGTATAAGAGACAGCTTTTGTGCTGCTCGGCTTGTTCCCGCTGATCGCACGAAAAGTTTTGCAGCTGTGGCAGCAGCAACGGGTCTTTCAGGGCTACGAAAAACCCAAGACCTTTGATACAAACCTCATCGTAATCGGTGCGGGTGCTGCCGGACTGGTGACTGCCTATGTTGCGGCGGCATCGAAAGCACGGGTGCTGCTCATCGAGCGTGAAAAAATGGGCGGTGACTGCCTGAACACAGGCTGCGTGCCAAGCAAAGCATTAATCCGCTCTGCAGGCGTGATGCACGATATTCGGCGCGCCGCCGACTTTGGTATTCAACACAATCCGGCATCCATCGATTTTCCTGCCGTCATGCGCCGTGTTCAATCTGTTATTGAATCCATAGAGCCACACGACTCAATCGACCGCTACGAGGGGCTCGGCGTCGATTGCATTACCGGACATGCCACCATCACCTCACCGTGGACTGTTGAGGTTGATGGTCATACACATTCTGCCCGCAGCATTGTCATTGCCACAGGTGGCAAACCCTTTGTCCCTCAGATAGAAGGCCTCGACGCAGTCGACTACCTCACCTCCGATACCTTGTGGCAACTGCCCGAACTGCCAAAAGAACTGCTTATTCTGGGTGGTGGCTTCATCGGCTGCGAACTGGCACAAGCCTTCCAGAGACTCGGCAGCAAGGTTACTTTGGTTGAGGCTGGTGACCGACTATTAACGGCAGAAGACGCCGATGTATCAGCAGCCATCAGCAGCAGCTTCGAGTCGGAGGGCATCAAGCTGGTTACCGGATATCGGGCACAGAAAGTTCAACAGGGTGTTGCCCATTGCGTAAGCGATGACGGCAGCCATAAAGAACTGCGGTTCGACAAACTGCTGATTGCCACAGGTCGGATTGCCAATACCGAAGGACTCGGGCTGGAAAACATCGGGTTAGAAACTAATCAGGATGGCACCCTGGCCGTTAATGACTGTTTGCAAACCCGTTATCCCAATATCTACGCATGCGGTGATGTCACGGGCCCCTTTCAACTCACCCATGCCGCGGCTCACCAGGCATGGTACTGCGCGGTCAACGCCCTGTTTGGCAGCTTCCATAAGTTTAAAGTCGATTGCCGTGTTATGCCTCGCGGTGTATTTACCTCGCCGGAAATTGCAAGGGTTGGCCTAAATGAACAAGAGGCTATCAAAGCTCACGTGGCCTACGAAACTACGGTGTATGGCATTGACGACCTTGACAGGGCTATTGCTGATGGCGACGCCTCCGGTTTTATCAAAGTACTAACGCCTCCGGGCAAAGACACCATTCTGGGCGTCACTATTGTTGGCAAACATGCCACCGAACTGCTGGCCGAATTCACGCTTGCCATGCGGCACGGACTCGGACTGCGTAAAATACTCGCCACCGTTCACCCCTACCCCACTTACGGCGAAGCCGCCAAGTTCGCCGCCGGCCTCTGGCAGCAACGCCACCTGCCGCAGCGACTGCTAGCCGTCGCGGAACGATATAATCGCTGGCGGCGAAGCTAACACTGCCGCACAAGGAAAACCCGCTCGCGTTACAAAGCGTTACTTGCAGAACTCACTCACCCGATATAATGCCTACACTGCATTAGATTCCGTGCAGCACTTTATTACTGAAAAACTACGAACTCATGTCAGAAACACCTATCATCAGCATTAACAAACTGCATCGCTCATACCCTATGGGCGATGAAGTGATACATGCGTTAAATGGAATTGACCTGGAAATCCGGCGCAATGAATACGTTGCTATTATGGGCCCTTCCGGATCCGGCAAGACCACGCTAATGAACATAATCGGCTGTCTAGACTCGCCTAATAGCGGTGAGTATTTGCTCAATAATCAGTCGGTGTCTAAGCTGCGTGATAATCAATTGGCACGTATACGCAATGCAGAAATTGGTTTTGTATTTCAAACCTTTAATTTATTAAACCGCACCAGTGCACTGCAAAACGTTGAGCTACCGCTGATCTACAAAGGTGTATCCCGTAAAGAGCGCCATGAAAGGGCGAAAGGCATTCTTGAAGCTGTCGGGTTAGGCAGTCGCATGAAGCACAGGCCCTCGGAAATGTCCGGCGGCCAACGCCAGCGCGTTGCAATTGCCCGGGCGCTCATTACCGAACCCAGTATCCTTCTGGCTGACGAACCCACCGGTAATCTCGACTCGGTCACCGGTCGCGAGATTATGGGTATTTTCGACAAGCTGCATAGCGATGGGCAAACCATCATTCTGGTAACCCACGAAGCGGATATTGCCGCACACGCTAAAGGCGAAGTTCACCTTCGCGACGGCATTATTGCGAATGACACCCGCCCAACGATTTCTCAGGAAGTACCCGCACAATGAAAAAAATTAGCATTATTCTCGCCACCACCCTCCTGGTTACCGCCTGCGGTAAGCCACCTGAGGTGGCAAGCAAGTACGGCACAGCAACTGTCGAACAACGAAATATTATTGTTACCGTTGAAGCTGCCGGCGTCATTGAACCCGAGACCACCGTCGAGGTGAAATCCAAAGCCTCCGGTGAAATACTGAACCTCGCGGTTGACTCAGGTACGCAGATTGAGGCCGGTCTACTTATGGTGCAGATCGACAAACGCAGCCCACGCAACATGCTGAATCAGGCCGAAGCAGAGCTTGAAGCCGCCATTGCCCGTCGTGACATTGCCCATTCACAGCAGGACCGAGCCGAAACATTGCATGCGTCAGGCACCCTCAATAAAGTCGACTTGGAAAAGAGCATTCTCGAATACGCCAATGCCCGCGCTGAAGTTGTGCGCTCTCAGGTGTCGGTGGAAAACGCTCGCATTGCTCTCGACGATACCGAGGTACGGGCACCTATTACCGGCACAGTCATCGAGAAGAATGTTGAAAAAGGTCAGGTAATCTCATCGCCCACCACCGATGTGGGTGGCGGAACCGTGCTATTGAAAATGGCCGACCTAAGCTCAGTACAGGTTCGAGCGTTGATCGATGAAACTGATATTGGCAAAATCATTGCAGGACAAGATGCCATAGTCACCGTTGCCGCCTATCCGAATCAGCCGTTTAACGGTCAGGTGCTAAAAATCGAGCCGAAGGCGGAAGAGGATCAGGCCGTCACCATGTTTTCCGCACTTGTTAATATCGACAATCAGGAAGGCCTATTGCGTCCGGGCATGAATGCTGAGGTAAACCTCCGCATTGCCAGTCGCATGGATATACCTTCCGTGCCCACAATGGCACTGCGCACTATGCGGGATATCAGTGCGTCCGAAACCTACCTGGGTTTGGAGGAAGGCTGGATTGGCGAACAGCTGCGCCAGTCCGAGACAACGGATACCGCTTCAAGCGAAGACCAAACGGGTTATCAGTTCGGCAATCGCTACTGGCTGCTGCTCGAGACCGAACAGGGTCTGCAACCTGTTTACGTGCTGACAGGTATTACAGACCTCGACTACAGTGAAATTATTAGCGGCGTGAGTCAGGGTGATGTGATTGTCATGCTGCCGAGCGCAGGCCTCATTAAGTCGCAGGAACGCTTCCGCGACATAATGGGCGACATTGGTGGAGTGCCCGGAATGAAGGGCAAAGACGACGATAAAAAGTAGTATCCAGCTATGCTATTACTAGAAATGTTTCGCATTGCAGGTCAGTCGATCAGGGCTAATTTTTTTAGGGCCTTCCTGACTATGCTCGGCATCATCATCGGTGTTGCTGCCGTGATCACCATGGTGGCACTGGGTTCCGGCGCGCAACAGGCCATCAATGATCAGATCGATAGCCTGGGCGGCAGTATTCTTTCGGTAAGAGCCGGCCAGATGTTTCGTCGCGGTGTCGCCAGTTCAGATAGCAGCATTTCCGTCAGCGATGCAGATGCACTTGCACGAGATGTATACTCAGTAACCGCGGTCGTACCAGAACTGTCAGTGCGCAAACAAATCAAACTCGGTAGCGCCAATCGCAGTCTGTCGATAGTTGGTACAACCCCCAACTTTGCGGACGTGAGTGACTACCCATTAATGTACGGCCGCTTATTCAGTGCCGGCGAGAATGCCGCTAAAAAACGCGTTGCGGTGCTGGGCGGCGGCGTACCTGCTGTCTTCGAAAAAGACCCCGCTATGCTGATCGGTCAGAGCCTGAATATAGAAGGCACGTCGTTCGAGATTATCGGCATCCTCGAAGAGAAAGGCTCCATAGGTTTTTCTAACCGTGATGAATATGTCTGGACACCACTCGCTACTGCGCAGTACCGTATCG
>CAJXQV010000147.1 GCA_913058165.1 uncultured Chromatiales bacterium
GATCTACACAGAGTAGATCGTCGGCAGCGTCAGATGTGTATAAGAGACAGTGCCGATACCGCGAATAACTGCTGAACCTGCATCTTTTTGAACTGACTAGTCCCACTCAAGCGCGCCTTTCTTCCACTCGTAGATAAACCCGACCACCAACACGGCGAGAAAAATCAACATGGCCACCATGCCAAATACACCAATAGTGTCGAGCGCCACGGCCCACGGGAAAAGAAATGCGATTTCCAAGTCAAAAACAATAAATAGAATGGCCACCAGATAATAGCGGACATCAAATTTCATTCGGGAATCTTCGAATGCATCGAAACCGCATTCATAAGGAGAGAGTTTGGCATCGGATTTTTCGCCTCGCCCGAGCGCAAATCCGAGAGACAGAAGCACCAAGCCGATACCTGTGGCTATACAAAGAAATAACAGGGCAGGAACATAGTTCTCTAACAGCATCGGTTTCTCACGCGCATTCAATGTTGACGATATTAACAGACGTTGGGGAAAGGCAACAGCCTACACGCAAACGAATCACTAACTTATCATGGCCAAAAGCCAGGTCTGACTGCATTGGGTATGTTAGCCAAAAAATACCCCGGTCAGACGAAGCCCGACCGGGGTGTTTTTTTGGTGCCGACGGCCGGACTCGAACCGGCAAGGGTCTCCCCACAGCCCCCTCAAGGCTGCGTGTCTACCAATTTCACCACGTCGGCATGTGATATGTACCCGGCCTATTAGGCGAAGCACGTTTAGCGAGTTCCGGGTAGCTCAGGAACCGGCTAATAAAACTTATTCTGCTGGAGGAATTCCCGGCAAGTCTCCATCGGTCATTAGTGCATCAGCAGGTGCCGGAGCAATTTCAATTTGCCCTCCAACCGGCACTTCGGTCGTTTCCATAATACTGCTCGAAACCGGACGCTGTGAACCGAGAAACGCGAGAGACAAACTCGTCACAAAGAACAAGGTTGCGAGAACAGCGGTAGTGCGGGTCAGAAAGTTCGCTGAACCTCTGGCACCAAATACTGTGCCCGAACCGCCTGCACCAAAGCCCGCGCCCGCATCAGCGCCTTTACCCCGCTGCATGAGCACGGTACCGATCAATAACGCTGCAATCACCACGTGACCGGCGAGCAATAATGTATTTAATGTTGTCATGAATTTAAATCCGCTGTAAAAGACTTAACCTGCAGCACAAATGCCCAGAAAATCTTCCGCTTGCAAAGAGGCACCGCCAATCAGGCCTCCGTCAATATCTGCCATCGCAAACAGTTCGGCAGCATTTGAAGGCTTTACACTGCCACCGTACAAAATCTGCATACCGCCAGCTACTTCAACACTGCGTGCTGCCGCAACCGCACGCAACTGAGCATGCACTTCCTGCGCCTGCTCCGCCGATGCTGTTTTTCCTGTGCCAATAGCCCAAACCGGCTCGTAAGCCAGAACCGCTTTTTTCATAGCATCGATACCCGCCAAATCAAGCACCGCTTCAAACTGCTCGCTCACCACGGCAACGGTATTACCTGCTTCACGCTCTTCAAGCGTTTCACCGACACACAGCACCGAAATCAAGCCTTCGTTCTGAGCAGCGACAAACTTCTGCGCCACCAGAGCACTGCTTTCGCCATGAATCGCACGACGCTCTGAATGCCCGACAAGCACATAGCTGCAGCCCATCTCTTTCAACATCGATGCAGACACATCACCGGTGAACGCGCCAGACGCTTCAACAGAAACATCTTGAGCGCCCAACTTAACGTTACTGCCGCTCAGCGCTGCAGCAACCTGCGCCAGATAAACGTGCGGCGGGCAAACCAGCACATCAGCCGGGCTAGAGCCCGCACCTGCAAGAATACCGGCCACCAACTCTTCAATTGAAGCGCTGCTGCCATTCATCTTCCAGTTGCCTGCTACGAGTGATTTACGCATAAGTCCAACCTGCAATCGTAAGCCAAATACCGGTTTAACCGCTATTTAACGCCAAACAAAAAACCGCCTGAGCGGAGTCGGTAAAAAAGATGCGGAAGGTTAGCCTTCTAAGTGCCGAAAATCAATGGTAACCGCCGTTTACGGCCGATGTCAGCCTGCTGCCACAGCGCGCACAACGTCGGCCAACTCTTCAGCGAGGCCCACCACTTCATCGTGATCCTGACCTTCGACCATAACGCGCACTACGGGCTCTGTGCCTGAAGCCCTCAGAACCACACGACCACGGTCACCCAACTGCGCCTCAAGCTTTGCCACACCAGCCTGAATCGCTGGCGCTTCGAGGTCTACCTTTGACGGCGTACGGACGTTAATCATTGTCTGCGGGTATTGCGGCATATCAGCAACCAGTTCCTGCAAGGATTTGCCTGTTTCCGCCACAATGCTCAGCACCTGCAAGGCGCTTACCAGGCCGTCACCGGTGGTGGTTTTATCGAGCACCAGGAGGTGACCGGAGGTTTCGCCGCCCAATTCACCGCCCTTAGCCCGCAGCATTTCCAATACGTAGCGATCGCCCACATTAGCCCGGTAGAACTCAACGCCTTTAGCTTTAAGCGACACTTCCAGACCCAAATTGCTCATCAGCGTGCCCACTACAGGGCCTTTCAGCGTTCCGCTAGCTTTCCTGTGCATAGCCAGTAAGTAGAGCAAGTGATCGCCATCGAGCAAATTGCCATCGCTGTCGACCATGAGCAATCGATCGCCATCGCCATCCAACGCGATGCCCAAATCTGCACCCACGCCTTTCACCGTGGCCTGCAACAGAGCCGGCTGCGTTGATCCACAATCTTTATTAATGTTTATACCGTTGGGTGAGCAACCAATGGCGACCAAGTCGGCGCCGAGTTGCGACAGCACCCGCGGTGCCACCTTGTAGGCGGCACCGTGGGAACAGTCCAGCACTATTTTGACGCCATCGAGACGCATTTCCTTCGGTACTGTCGATAGAGCGAACCACTGATATTGGCTGCGGGCTGTATCAACACGACTCGCAGACCCCAGCTCTTCGGAAGGCCGCGTAATAGCCGGCTGCTCCAGGAAGGCTTCAATCTGCAGTTCAAGCTCATCAGAGAGCTTACGACCGTTGCGGTCGAAGAACTTAATGCCGTTGTCTTCAAAGGGATTGTGCGATGCGCTAATTACCACACCCAAGTCGGCATTCAGCGAATGGGTCATATGGGCAATACCCGGAGTAGGCAGCGGTCCCAGCAGTGACACATCCATGCCTGCCGCAACGAAACCGGCTTCCAATGCCGACTCAAACATGTAACCCGACACGCGGGTGTCTTTACCAATAACAGCACGCCCGCCATTGGGGGCAAGCACACGGGCCGCAGCACTTGCCAGCCTCAATGCAAACTCAGCGGTCATCGGCTTCTCGCCTACGGTGCCACGGATTCCATCAGTACCAAAATATCGTCTTGTCATCCCATTTCCCTTTATGACGCATAACCGTCTCCAACCTCCCCAGATCAGACCAGCAACGGCTTACGCGTATTACTGCATCGCCAGCCCTGTTGCGGACTGCTTCATACAGGATCGCTTTCGTTGTTAGCTAAAGCCTGCAGCAGAGTTAATGCATCTGCGGTGGCTTTCACGTCATGCACTCTAACAATATGCGCACCGCGCTGCGCCGCCAATAGCGCCAGCGTTACACTCCCGATCAAGCGCTCATCAGAATTCGAAGCTAAAATCTTTTTAATCATTACCTTACGAGATAAACCCACCAAAATAGGATAAGTATAATCCGCGTACACTCCCAGGTCATGCAACAGGCTCAGATTGTGCTTCACTGTTTTACCAAAACCAAACCCGGGATCAAGCACAAGGCTCGAGGCTGCAATACCAGCCGTCTCTGCCACCTTAGCTCGCTGCAATAAAAACTGGAGGACTTCTGTCACAACATTCTGATACGCCGGGCTCTGCTGCATGGTTCGCGGCGTTCCCTGCATATGCATCAGGCATACCGCCACCCCACTTTGCCGGTGAACCAACGCGGCAGCATCGAGCGCCCCCGGGTTCCGGAGTCCAGCAACATCGTTAATCATGCCCGCACCAGCTGCGGCTGCAGCCAGCATTACATCAGCCTTGCTGGTGTCTACGGAGAGGGGGACATCAAACTCACGATGCAGAGCTTCTATAACAGGAACGACCCGCTGCAGCTCTTCATCAATGGAAACTTCGGGGGCGCCAGGCCGGGTCGATTCACCGCCAACATCGATAATGTCGGCCCCCTCTTCAATCATCTGCGCCGCGTGGCGCAGAGCGGAATCCTGTCTCTTATACACATCTG
>CAJXQV010000148.1 GCA_913058165.1 uncultured Chromatiales bacterium
CGAGATTGCCTCTTGTCTCGTGGGCTCGGAGATGTGTATAAGAGACAGGGGTTCAGCGCCGTGTTGCCCAGCAACGCCAACTTTATTTTTGTCACTGCCGTCAACCCTGAAGACGTTATTGCGGCAACTGAAGCCGCCAAAGTACGAATTCGAGACTTCAGCAAAGACCCGGCAGCACCGGCTGGCTTCCGCATTACCGCAGGCACCGCTGAAGAAAACGATCAATTGATTAACGCATTGGATACACTCAAATGAGCGATAGAATTATTTTCATCGACCGCGACGGCACTATGGTTATAGAGCCGCCTTCCGACAAACAGGTCGACAGCATCGAGAAGGTCCAACTGGTTCCCGGCGTCATTCCTGCAATGCTTACGCTGCGCGATGCCGGCTTCGATTTTGTCATGGTTAGCAATCAGGACGGGCGTGGTAGCGACAGCTTCCCGGAAGCAGACTTCCTCAAACCTCAGGAATTCATTCTTAATCTGTTTGCATCGCAGGGGCTCACCTTCCGTGATGTGCTTATTTGCCCACACTTTGCTGATGACCGCTGTGATTGCCGCAAACCCTTACCCGGTCTGCTCACGCCATTTCTGCGCGCCAACACCATCGACAGAGAAAACAGTTACGTTATCGGCGACCGCCAGACCGATCTCGATCTGGCCACCAATATCGGCGTCACCGGCATCCTTATCGATCCGGAAAATAAAGATGCCTGGGAGCGCATAGCCAGAAACATCACGCGCCCAGCTCGCGTGGCTACGGTTAAACGCAAAACCAATGAAACTGACATTTTGGTTAGTGTGGATCTCGACACTCCGGGCACTGCCAGTATAGACACCGGCATCGGCTTCTACGATCACATGCTCGAGCAGATTTCAAAGCACGGTGGTTTCTCCTTAATTGTGAAGTGCAAAGGCGACCTAGAAGTCGATGAACATCACACCGTCGAAGACGTTGCACTGGCATTGGGTCAGGCCATACGTAATGCACTGGGCGATAAGCGCGGCATTGGTCGCTATGGTTTTACTGTGCCTATGGATGAAGCTCAGGCAAGTGTTGCCATTGACCTCGGTGGCCGTCCGTTCATGGTCTTCGAAGGGGAATTCGAGCGCGAAGCGGTGGGCGGCCTGCCTACAGAATTGGTGCCGCATATCTTCCGCTCAATCAGCGATACGCTGGCCGCTGCAATTCATATCGACGTTAAAGGCGAGAACGATCACCATAAAATTGAGTCTTGCTTTAAAGCGACAGGCCGCGCTCTGCGCCAAGCTTTTGCCCGGGAAGGCAATGATTTGCCCAGCACCAAAGGCACCCTGTAATGAGCGGATCGCTGGCGATCATTGATGGCGGAGGTGCGAACATTGCCTCCCTAACCTTTGCCCTGCAAAGGCTGGGCGTTACGGCGCAACTCACCACAGATAAATCCGCTATCGCTAGGGCAGACAAAGTAATCCTGCCCGGCGTAGGCGCCGCAGCCGATGCAATGACACGACTGCAGCACGCAGATCTGTGCCAGTTTATTCGTGACCTTAAGCAACCGGTGCTCGGCATTTGCCTGGGCATGCAACTGATGTTCGACACCTCAGAAGAAGACGATGCGACCTGTCTGGGGATCATTCCTGGCAAAGCAACCCGCTTTACCCCGGCACCTAACCGTCCGGTGCCGCACATGGGCTGGAATAAAGTACAGCAGAAATCTGCCTCACCGATCTTCGCCGGCATTGAAGACAACCCGTACTTTTATTTTGTGCACAGTTTCGCTCTGCCGATAAGTGAAGACACCATTGGTTCGACCGACTATGGCTCAGAATTCACTGCGGTCGCTGAAAGCAACAACTTTGTCGCGGCCCAGTTTCATCCGGAGCGCTCGGGTGCTGTCGGCGCACGGTTTTTAAAGAATTTCATTAGCAACTACAACTAGCTCCCAAAACGGGAACTGCACACTGGATAAAGCATGGAAGTTATACCCGCAATTGATTTAATGAACGGCGGCTGCGTCCGACTGTACAAAGGCGATTTTGATCAGGTTACCGAGTACGATCAGGACCCCCTGGATATTGCTACCCGCTATTATGATGCCGGCTCAGCCCGACTGCATCTGGTCGATCTCGATGGTGCCCGCAGTGGCGAACTGGTGAACCTCGACGTTATCCGCCGGATCACCAGCGAGCTGTCACTCAAGGTGCAGGTCGGCGGCGGTATACGCGACCTGGCGCGCGTAAAGCTATTACTTGATGCCGGTGCAGATCGTGTCGTCATCGGTTCAACAGCGGTGCAACACCCCGAAAAAGTGGCCGAATGGATTCGTGAGGTCGGCGGTGAGCGCATCGTGCTGGCATTCGATGTATTTATCGATGCCAATGGCTTGCCCGTCCCACAAACGCATGGCTGGACTGAAGCCGGCGATAAGTCACTCTGGGATCTTCTGGATTTCTTTAGCGCCAATGGCGGCATCCATTACCTGTGCACTGACATCGACAAAGACGGTACGCTGGAAGGCCCCAATTTCGAACTCTACGCGGAGTGCAGCAACCGTTACCCGAATGCAAAGTTCATTGCTTCCGGTGGTGTTGCCAGCGCAACTGATTTACCCAAACTAAAAGACACTGGCGCGGCTGGAGTCGTCACCGGGAAAGCGCTGCTCGATGGTCGCTTAACGCTTGAGGAGATACAGTCATTCTCGCAAAACGGATAATTCCCTGTCTCGATGTCCGTGATGGGCAGGTGGTTAAAGGTGTGCAATTCCGCAATCATGAAGTGGTGGGCGACATTCTTGATCTCGCCGAACGCTATCGCGATGAGGGTGCCGATGAACTCGTGTTCTATGACATTACTGCCAGCCCTGATGGACGCACCGTAGACCGTGAATGGATCAACCGCGTGGCTGAAATACTCGATATTCCGTTCTGTGTCGCCGGTGGTATACGCACACTAAAAGACGCGGAAGAAATCTTGAATTTCGGTGCGGATAAAATATCCGTGAACAGCCCCGCTCTCGCTAACCCCGGTCTCATCAACGAACTGGTGCGTCGCTTCGGTTCCCAGTGCGTGGTTATAGGTATCGACAGCCGCGAAGAAGATGATTCTTACCGTGTTTATCAGTACACCGGCGACCCCGACAAAACCAAGCACTCGGGCCGGATTACGGCAGACTGGGTTAAAGAGGTTCAGGAAAGAGGTGCTGGCGAGATTGTGCTCAACTGCATGAATCAGGACGGCGTCCGCAACGGCTATGACCTGAAGCAATTAAGCGAGATACGCGCCGTGTGCGATGTGCCCCTCATTGCCTCTGGTGGCGCAGGTGAAATGCAGCACTTTGCCGATGTATTTACCGTAGCCTGTGCCGATGGCGGCCTCGCTGCCAGCGTCTTTCATAAAGCCATTATTGAAATCGGTGACCTTAAACGGTTTTTAAAAACACAGAATGTCGAAATTCGAATTTAGCGCTGCCAACGCAGCAAGAGAAACCACAATGAGCAATATTGAATTTTTAAGCGAGCTTGAAACCATTATCGAAGAGCGAAGCAAAGCATCGCCCGAAGAAAGCTACACGGCCCAACTGCGACAAAAAGGCATACCTTTTATCGCGCAGAAAGTCGGCGAAGAAGCCGTCGAGACCATTATCGAAGCGCTGCAAGGTAACCGCGAGCGACTCACTTCCGAAGCAGCAGACCTTGTCTACCATTTGTTGGTACTGCTGAATAACAGCGACCTCTCATTGGGTGATGTTGCAGCAGAACTCAAACGCCGCCATAGTTAAGCTCAATCACAGCAATGGCAATGAGAGGCTGCGCGCGTAAGTTGTTTGCCTTAATTGACTGAATCAGCACCAGAGATTACGAGCATGGATCAGAACACGCTTTTTGACAGCGTCATTGGTAAGATTAGCGCCGCTAATGGCCTCCAGGAAATCCCGATTGAGGCCGAACTCGCCAAGCCTAAATCATTCCTTAGGCTGGTCGACGCCGAGCACTACAACTGGTCGAGCAAAAACTTTCGCAAGGTGTTCGGCATGCGCTTCCGCGTTAAAGTGCCGCCGATTGATCAGCTCAATATTATCGTCTACCCGGCGGCGAACAAGAACCTACCCATTTTCATCTTCTTTTGCATGCTAACAAAACGAAAGTGCATTGCGCACATCAACGTCAACCTGCCTTTTTCTGATGCAGCCTATGTTGAACAGCATGTAAAACCACTGGTCGACATCCTGTCTCTTATACACATCTCCGAGCCCACGAGACAAGAGGCAATCTCGT
>CAJXQV010000149.1 GCA_913058165.1 uncultured Chromatiales bacterium
CCTCTTGTCTCGTGGGCTCGGAGATGTGTATAAGAGACAGCCCGAAGGGCGCGCCACACGCAAAAGGGCTTACCGTGATTGGGAAGCCCTTTTGGGTTGGTTAGTTGTGGGTGGCTGCGATAAAGCCGACTCCGAATATAACGGAAAAGAAAATCAGACAACAAGGCATCGTCGTTCCGATAACTCTATATAAGCCAAAAACTGAGCGGGAACCAACAACTACACTTTAAGTTTACGGTCTCGGGCGATAGAAATATCCGGATGCCAGGTCGATTCCGCACCGGGGCCCCGTCGCAAAATAGAGGCATCAATCATATAGGGGCGCCCTTCGCGGGTTGCTGCGATAGCCCGTTTCATGACTTTAGTAATTTGAGAAGGCTTGTCGAGCTTCGCGCCATCGATCTCAAAGCCCTTTGCGATATCAACGTAGTTGATATCGGGGTTACCCAGATAGCAGGACATGTCTTTCCAGGCTTCTTTGTTCTCACGCGCCAACTGCGAGAACAGCTGAATACGACCGCGCTCGCCGTCATAGCTGTGATTATTGAACACCACCAAAATAACCGGTATCTCGTAACGGGCGGCAGTCCACAAGGCTTCGATCTGCCCGAACAGCATTGCACCATCACCCACCATCGCTATAACCTGCCTATCCGGCTGGGCAATCTTCACGCCCAGTGCCGCACCGATACCCCAGCCCAACGCATAGCCGGTTGTAGGACCAATAATGTCTTTCTTACCGGGAGAGAAATCCATCCAGCGCTGCGGGTCACGACCACCGGTTTCAACAACCACTATCGCGTTCTCATCGAGCAACTGATCCATCTCATAGCAAAGCCGTTCGGCAGATATCGGACTCGAGTTCCAATCGGCAGCCGCACGCTTACGGTCGCGGGCCTTGTTCTTCTCGTAGTCCTGCATTGCCTTTTCCATGCGAGGTGCCCGCAATGCTTCAAGCTGAGCTTCCGTCGCTTTCGACTTTACGGCATCCAGCAAAGCAACCGTTGTTTCTTTCATGCCGGCAGTAATAACAACATCCGTGCGAAAACGATTGCCGATTTTCTCATATTCAACCCGGGCATCAATTAACGTTGTGGTGTCCTTGATTGGCTGTGTTATCAGACCTTCGTCCGGCATCATCGCCCCGAGATTCAAATACACATCGGTGCGTCGCACACCTCGTGGAAACCCCATTCCGGCAAAACCCTGAAACAGCGGATGCTGGAACGGCACGTCACCATAAACGCTGTAACCCTGAGAAAAAGGAATACCCAACAACTCCGCAAGCTCCAATACCTCCGGTGCTGCGCCGGCACGGGTGATTTCAGGACCGGCGTTAATCATGGGTTTCTTCGCGTTCAACAGAAGCTCGGCAGCTTCCTCTATTAGTTCTGAGCGCGGCTCCATGTTTACCTGAACATTAAAGTATTCCTGAGAATAGATTGTCTGCGTAACGTTCTTCTGCTCGAGTAAATCGCGAGGGATCTTCACATAGGACGGCCCACCCGGCTGAGTTGCAGCTACTTTTATAGCGCGACGAGTCATCTCGGCAATTCTGTCGGCGTGATTAACCTGCCACTGCCACTTCGTGAACTGGTCCGTCATCTCGAGCCAGTTCTCAACCTGCTGAAAGCCATCGCGACCAACTTGCTTACTTTGCTGACCATCAGAAAAAACCACCAAAGAGGAGCGGTCCTTCCAGGCATTATAGAGATTGCACAGGGTATTCGGCATGCCGATGCTGGGCATAAACAACGCGGCGACCTTGCCGCTGGCCAGCTCATAGCCATGAGCCATACTGGTCGCCTGCCCTTCCTGCAAACCAACGATCAATTTGAGTTCCGGGCGCTCGCCGACAGCATCATAGAAGGTCGTCTGTCCAGTTGAGTTAACGTCGAAGATATATTCAATACCGGCCGCCATCAGGCACTCGGCAATAATCTCACCACCGTTGCCGGTAAACTCATAGCTGTTTGGTTCTTCGCCCTCTGCTGCACTGGCAATAGAGTCTGCCAGTGAGTTGGAAGCTGCGGTACTAAAACCCAAAGCCAACATCGCCGTACCAAAGTCTCGGCGGGAAAGTTCGTTATCAACAAGTTGCCGAACCAGTTCTTTCATTGCTTGCTCCGATGGATTGCAGTCTTACTCTGCTTGCGTCAGATACTCATGCAAGGCGACGACTTCATCGTCGTAAAAAAAATCGGTGAAATCGGGCATGTTCTGTGTGTTGCCATTCATGCGATCAACAAAATCTGCAAGGTCGCCTTTGTAGTTGGCAACACCTTCCTTGTCATCGCCATGACAACGCTGACAAAACTCATCGTACAAGTCTCTGCCAGTGTCATCCGCATACGCTGTGAAGACAATACCGCCGAGCGCCGTCAACACAAAAATAGTTTTGAAAATTTCTCTTAGCATCATTATACACAGTCTAGATTAAGTGCTTACCGCCCGGTCGATTGCGAGAACTTCCACGCTACCAGATGGACGCCATCAGCCACCCACCCTGATTTCATGGGGTCAGAACGCTGAGACCTTTTCGGACGCTGGTGCATAGCCCTACAAAAGAGATCTTGATAACCTAGAGTATCACCTGATAGATACTGGGCACTCGTCTATTTGGGTCTGGCTTAGGCGATGCTTTGGTATCGGCAAGTTAACTTTTTGACATCAGAGGAATTTAGCCTCAAGTCTCATGCAACCGCCCTACTCCATTCAGCGAACGCACTCACCCTGAGATCACGGTAATGCTGAGCCCTGACCTTATGCCTACCCAAATTGAAAAGGTTTGACACTGCAGCATGAGCGCCCAGAAATCTTTGAGCCTGCTTGATTGATTTAAACTTCCGCATCACCCGCTCTCGCACTCTGGTCGGCTCATGGGATTGCTCGGCCCGATTGTTCGCGTACTGGGAATTATCGTGAATAGCATCCGGTATCAGTTCACGGTGAGCAACGCCATAACTGCGTAGCTTGTACAACGAGACCAAGGACAGCACGAACATAGGCTTCGTTTCAGAAGACTTCTAAACCACTCACTCAGTAGCACCATTCACAACACTGTCCCAGCTTCAAGGGGATGCTGCTGTGGGTGGTGTTTCATCAGAGGATAACGATATGAATACCGAGTACAACGGCAATAGTAGCAGCCTCACACCAGAGGAACTCAGCGGCTGGACTTACACTTTGGTAATGCGAGGCAAGAAAGCCTTAGAGCTTGTTAGGCATAACAGACCTACAAACTTGGTCGTCGCTGGAAGGGTAATCCCTCCTATGCTGCATTGCATTTATTTGTTACGGTGAAACCAATGTCATGGAAATAAGCGGGATACCATGACACTATGTAGCACCCTTGCAGTGGTGGCATTGGTTGCAAGCGGTGCTCTATGTTCGAACCCTCAACCTATGAAAATAGGAGTACGAAGGACGGCAACATTTGATACGTGCTGGCAATGTGGAGGCGAGCGCCATCAAAAACACAGGCACTAAAGGAAGTGGCCATGGCGAGCCCGTGGAGGCAATTCACTGAAACCCGGCGGATCGAACGTTGTCAGGGTTGTAAGATCGCGTGATTCGATATAGGTTAAATTTGTATGAGTACAGTTGCATTCCTTAAAGCTTTTATGGCTCTTTTCGCTATGATGAATCCCATCGGAAACGCCGGGATCTTCATTAGTACGGTAGGGGATCTACCCACGGGCTTTAAAGTCAAGGCTGCTGCGAAGACCGCCGTGGCCGTGCTAATCATTCTTGAAATTTCCATCTTCGGCGGCACCGCGATTCTCGAGGCCTTTGGCATTTCGCTTTCCGCCTTCCAAGCGGCGGGCGGCCTAATTGTGGTGCTGATCGGACTTAATATGATCACTGGGAAAGAAAACGCTGCCCACCTCACGCAGGGAGCCAAGAAGTCTCTCGAGGAGCTTCAAGCCGAAGAGGCAGACGTCAGCGATAAGTTAATCGTTCCCTTAGCCATGCCAATCCTTGGCGGACCTGGCTCAATTGCTGCGGTAGTCACGGTGGCTGCCGCCTATCCCACCATGGACGGACGCATCGGAACCGCTCTTGGAACTGCCGCAATGGTGGGCACGCTCTTCCTCTGCTTCGCTTTTTCTGGGTTTCGCTTTTGTTCTGGCTTTCGTGTTTATTCTGCGTTTCGTTTTTTTGGGTTTCGCTTTTGTTCTCGGTTTCGCTTTTGTTCCGCCTTTCACTTCTGTTCTGGGTTTCGCTTCTGTTCTGGGTTTCGCTTTTGTTCTGGCT
>CAJXQV010000150.1 GCA_913058165.1 uncultured Chromatiales bacterium
CGAGATTGCCTCTTGTCTCGTGGGCTCGGAGATGTGTATAAGAGACAGACGATATCCGGTGCAATGCCGATGAAAGGTTTTGCAGCATTTGGCTCTCCTGCAATCGAACTGGGTTAATCAAGCCATTCGAGAGGCGGCTCCTGCAACAATGCCAATTGTTCTTTGAGCGAGAGAATGTGGTCTTCCCAATAGCGTGAGCTGTTAAACCACGGGAAGGCAATTTGAAAAGCGGGGTCATCCTCGCGACGTGCGAGCCACGCGGCATAGTGAAGAATGCGCAGCGAACGCAGAGCTTCAATTAAATGCAGTTCTCGCGCATCGAAGCGGCGAAACTCCATGTAGCCACTTAACAAGGCTTCCAGTTGCGGAGTTTGTTCTTCGCGATTGCCCGATAGAAACATCCACAAATCCTGAACCGCCGGACCACTGCGGGCATCGTCCAAATCAACAATGTGCAGGCGGTCTTCGTTCACAAGAACATTGCCCGGATGAAAATCGCCATGCAGTCGCAGGTTGCGCGGATGGTCTGCGCGGTTGTAGCAATCTTCTATATGCCCGAATAGGTGCTCACACACACTGGTGTAACTTTCGATAAGTTCATTGGGGATAAAGTGGTTGTCCAGCAGATAGCGGCAAGACTCAATACCGAAGGACTCCATGCTAAGTGCAGGGCGATACTCAAAATCTGAGCTTTCACCGACCAGGTGAATTCGCGCAACCAGCCTGCCGAGCTGCGCTAATAGCTCCAAATTGTCGAGATCGGGCGCGCGGCCGCCATGACAGGCATAGAGCGCAAACCGGAAGTGATTGTGTCGGAACAGGTTTTCACCGTTGTGTTGCAGCGGTGCCAGCACCGGAATCTCGGCTTCGCTCAGTTCTGCGGCAAAGCTGTGTTCCTCTAAGATCTCGTCATCGCTCCAGCGTTCAGGGCGATAAAACTTGGCAACCAGCGGTCTGCCTGTATCCTGACCCACCTGATAGACGCGATTTTCATAGCTATTGAGTGCCAGCATGCGTCCGTCGCACTGAAAACCCAGCGCTTCGACAGCGTCCAGAATGTCGTCTGGCTGCAGATTCAGGTACGCAAGACTGTTGGCATTGGCGGTATCCATTGACCCAGTGTAGCACCGCACCTGCACCCCACCGGCTGTTCATTAGCGCTGAGAAACTGGTCTGATAACCGCGATCCGGTAAAAACGCGTTACACCGGACATGCGCTGCTCTATAATCCTGCCGCTTGTCACACCCCTTTATTTGCAGTCGCAGTATCACCGGTGATTTAGTCACCGTGGTCAGAGCGCGGCTTTTGCCGGGGGTATTACCCGGAAGAGAATCCCATGAGTTCAGTTACAAAACTTCGCAACATTGCGATCATTGCCCACGTCGATCACGGTAAAACAACCTTGGTAGACCAGTTGTTACGTCAGTCAGGCACGCTCGATGCCCGCGCCGCGGTTGTAGAGAGGGCGATGGATTCCAACGATCAGGAGCGTGAGCGCGGCATTACTATTTTGTCGAAGAACACCGCCATTAACTGGGGCGACTCACGTATTAATATTGTGGATACCCCTGGGCATGCTGACTTCGGTGGCGAAGTTGAGCGGGTCATGTCGATGGTCGACAGTGTGTTGTTGCTGGTAGATGCTGTTGATGGCCCGATGCCGCAGACACGCTTTGTTACCCAGAAAGCTTTTGCACATGGCTTACGCCCGATTGTTGTGATCAACAAAATTGACCGTGATGGTGCCCGTCCTGACTGGGTGCTTGATCAGACCTTCGATTTGTTTGATCGTCTCGGCGCTACCGATGAGCAGCTCGATTTTCCTGTGGTCTATTGTTCGGCATTGAACGGTTACGCCGGTATGGATTCGAATGTTCGCGAAGGCGATATGAATCCATTGTTCGAAACCATTATGCGCGAAGTGCCGCCACCTGAAGTTGACCTTGAGGGTCCGCTGCAGTTGCAGGTTTCAAGCCTCGATTATGATCCTTATGTTGGCGTGCTCGGGATTGGCCGTGTGACCCGCGGCAGCATTATTCCGAATATGCCGGTATTGATTGTCGATTCTGAAGGCAAGAAGCGTAACGGCCGTGTGCTTGAAGTTTTCGGCTTTCATGGTCTAGAGCGCCGCAAGGTAGAACGTGCCAGTGCCGGTGACATTATTGTATTCAGCGGTATTGAAATTCTGAATATCTCCGATACTCTATGTCATCGTGATCATCCCGAGGGCATGTCGGCACTCATGATTGACGAGCCGACGATCAGCATGACCTTCCAGGTAAACAAATCACCATTCGCCGGGCGTGAAGGTAAGTTTGTTACCAGTCGTCAGATTCGCGAGCGCCTCGAGCAGGAGCTGAAGCACAATGTAGCTCTGCGGGTTAAACCCACCGATGATCCGGATAAGTTCCGTGTGTCGGGTCGTGGCGAACTGCATTTGTCGGTGCTTATTGAGTCCATGCGTCGTGAAGGCTATGAGCTGGCCGTGTCACGCCCCGAAGTTATTTTTCACGAAGAGAACGGTCAAGTTACCGAGCCTTGGGAGCTGGTGACAGCCGACTTTGAAGAAGAGTTTCAGGGTGCGGTAATGACCCAACTTGCCGAGCGCAAAGGTGAGCTTAGGAACATGGAGCCGGATGGTCGTGGCCGCATGCGTCTTGAATACCGTATTCCGTCACGTGGCTTGATTGGCTTCCGTACCCATTACCTCACAATCACTGCGGGCACAGGTTTGTTGTTCTCCGTGTTTGATGGTTATGCACCGAGAGTAAAGGCGGAAATTGGCCAGCGCAGCAATGGCGTACTGGTATCAATGGCCAACGGCAAAGCACTCGCCTACGCCTTGTTTAACCTGCAGAACAGCGGCCGTTTGTTCCTGGGTCATGGCATTGAGGTGTATGAGGGCATGTTGGTTGGTATTCACAGTCGTGCCAATGACCTGGGCGTTAATCCGACCAAAGCCAAGCAGCTGAACAATATTCGTGCTGCCGGCACCGACGAGGCGTTAACCCTGAGCCCGCCAGTGCGGTTTTCTTTGGAGCAGGCACTTGAGTTTATCGATGATGATGAGCTGGTTGAAGTCACTCCGAAGAGTATTCGCTTGCGCAAGAAGCACCTCAGCGAAGTCGAGCGTCGTCGCCAATCGCGTTCAGCCAGCGCTTAGCGATATTGCATAGTAGCCCGGGCAGCCTGCTTTCAGAGTTTGGCTGCCCGGGCTTTTTTGTGCCCGTTGCCTCTGTGGCGCCTGTGGTTATTACGTTTATTAAGCTCCGGCTTTTTCCCATAAGTGGTGTTACGGTATTCCACCTGCTTAAACTTTGCGCCCTGCACTACAATCGGTAATCATATCCGGGTAAAACAACTGCAGATTGATGACCGAAAACCTTACTTAAGAAAGCCTTGCTATGAAATTACAGATCCTTTCGCACGCCGGTATGACTGTCACATCTTCTGCCGGAAGCCAGTTGCTGTGTGACCCCTGGTTAATTGGCAGCACCTATTGGCGCTCATGGTGGAACTACCCGCCGGTCGCTGATGAGTTGATCGCTTCATTAAAGCCGGATGCAATTTATCTTACCCATATTCATTGGGATCATTTTACCGGGCCTTCATTGCGGCTGTTCGACCCAGATATTCCCATTATTATTCCGAAAGAACCGGCTGGCCGCATTGCCCGCGATCTGCGGCAGATGAAATTAAATAATATTGTTGAGCTCAATCATGGCGAATCATTCACCGTGGGTGATATCAAACTTACTTCGTATCAGTTCTCTGTATTTGCCGATAGCGCCATTGTTATTGAGGCCGATGACAAGGTTGTATTCAACGCCAATGACGCGAAATTTATGGGTGGCCCTATGGATCAGGTGCTGCATAATCATCCGCGTATGGATTTTGTTCTGCGCAGTCACAGTTCCGCCAACTCAAGAATTTGTTATGAAGTAACCGATGATCCCTATGTTGAAGTGGATGATCGTGAACGGTACATTCAGAATTTTGCTGAGTTCGTGCAGGCGACCGGTGCAACGCACGCCATTCCATTTGCCAGCAACCACTGCCATTTGCATAAAGATGTTGTCGACTACAACCGTTATGCAATTAGTCAGCAGGAAGTTGCCGATTATTTCGTGAAACACGATATTACTGACCCTGAGTTGCATGTAATGATTTCCGGTGACTATTACGATCTGTCTCTTATACACATCTGACGCTGCCGACGATCTACTCTGTGTAG
>CAJXQV010000151.1 GCA_913058165.1 uncultured Chromatiales bacterium
CGAGATTGCCTCTTGTCTCGTGGGCTCGGAGATGTGTATAAGAGACAGGTCCTGTTGGGCGTTTTTCTGGGCAGTGGAGGGAGCTTTTAACTGACGCAACAGCCATTTTTTGGCCCGTTTCAGCTGTTCAAAGCCAGTCTACAGTTTACGGGGTTTTGCACAAAGCGTAATATTGCGCGTTAACCTGATAGGGCGACCTACCGACGGGGAACTGCAGGCATAGAATCCACTCTATTTAGAGGCGGTTCGGCAGCTTCGAAGCTGCCGGAGGATTCGTATACAGAACATAAATAAGGAATGGTGAATCGCGATGCGAATTATTGAAGAAGCGCTTACTTTTGACGACGTACTTCTTCAGCCGGCGTATTCGGACATACTGCCGCGCGAGGTCGAGCTAAAAACGAAGTTGACCCGTGATATTGAACTCAATATTCCGTTGCTTGCCGCGGCTATGGATACGGTTACCGAATCCCGACTGGCCATTGCGATAGCTCAAGAAGGTGGCATCGGTATTGTTCACAAGAACATGAGTCCCGAGGCACAGGCGAAAGAAGTTCGTCGCGTTAAAAAATACGAGAGCGGAATGATTGGTCAGCCAATTACGGTTGATGCCGATAAGACTATTCGTGAAGTGATTGAGTTAACCAGTGCGAACGGCATTTCTGGTGTGCCGGTTATGCAGGGCGGCGAAACCGTTGGTATTGTGACCAATCGCGATTTACGTTTTGAAACTCAACTCGATGCGCCGGTGACCACTGTGATGACTCCCCGCGATCGTTTGGTGACTGTGCGGGAAGGCGCCGGCAGCGAAGAGGTGCTGGCACTATTGCACAAGCACCGCATTGAGAAGGTGCTTGTTGTTAACGAAAATTTTGCACTCTGCGGCATGATCACCGCAAAAGATTTCCAGAAAGCCACTGATTTCCCTTTGGCTTGTAAAGATACTTCCGGCGCGCTGCGTGTTGGTGCCGCTGTCGGTACCGGTGGCGATACCGACGAACGCATTCGTTTGCTGGTTGATGCGGGGGTCGACGTAGTTATTGTTGATACCGCGCATGGCCACACCAAGGGCGTAATTGATCGAGTCAAGTCCATTAAGCAGGACTATCCCAAGCTGCAGGTTATTGCAGGCAACATTATTTCTGCAGAGGCCGCGCTGGATCTGGTTGCTGCCGGTGTCGATGGTGTAAAAGTCGGTATTGGTCCAGGTTCAATCTGCACCACGCGTATTGTTGCCGGCGTCGGTGTGCCGCAGCTCACTGCGGTGGCCAATGTGGCTAAGGCGCTTAAAGACAGTGGTGTTCCGGTCATCGCCGATGGTGGCATTCGTTATTCCGGCGATATCGCAAAAGCGCTGGCCGCCGGTGCACACGCCGTAATGATAGGCAGTTTGTTTGCCGGTACGGAGCAGTCGCCGGGTGAGGTGGAGTTATTCCAGGGGCGTTCTTACAAGTCATATCGCGGTATGGGTTCCTTGGGTGCGATGGGGCAGGTTCATGGCTCATCTGACCGCTACTTTCAGGATTCTTCCGAGCAATTGGAAAAGTTAGTGCCTGAAGGTATTGAAGGTCGTGTGCCATTTAAGGGCAGTGTCGTTGCGATTGTGCATCAGCTCATTGGCGGCGTGCGTGCAGCGATGGGCTACACAGGCTGCGGCACTATTGATCAGATGCGCACCAAGCCTAAATTTGTGCGAATTACTAACGCAGGCATGCGCGAGAGTCATCCGCATGATGTTGCCATTACGAAAGAAGCACCCAATTACCGTACGGAATAATGCTTTCGCATTGGTCCGAGTATTACTGATTTAACGCTAAGGTTTTTCTACAGACATGGATAATCCGGTTCTGGAAGTTGCTGCACACCGAATTTTGATTCTCGATTTCGGTTCTCAATACACTCAGCTCATTGCACGGCGGGTGCGTGAAGCGGGCGTATACAGTGAAGTTTTTCCCTGGGATGTTGATCTAGAGCATATAACCGAATTTCATCCCAACGGCATCATTCTGTCAGGTGGTCCTGAGTCCGTAAATCTTGACGAGCCGCCGAAGGCTCCGGCAATGGTTTTTGAGCTGGGTGTTCCTGTGCTCGGCATTTGCTATGGCATGCAGACTATGGCTGCACAGCTGGGTGGCGTGGTTGTGCCATCCAGCGAGCGTGAATTTGGTTACGCCACGGTCAATGTCGTTGGCTCGCATGCATTGCTGGAGGGCATCAAGGATGACTCCGATAAGCAGGGCGACCTGCTGCATGTTTGGATGAGTCATGGCGACCGTGTTGAAACGTTACCCGAAGGCTTTACTGCCTTGGCGAGCACGGCGAATGCGCCACTTGCCGGGATGGCAGATGAGAATCGCCGCTTCTATGGTGTGCAGTTTCACCCCGAGGTGACCCATACCAACCAGGGGCAGCTAATTCTTGAGCGCTTTGTGCATGACATTTGCGGCTGTCCCGATACCTGGCGCCCCGGCAATATCATTGCGCGCAACATCATTGATATTCGCGAGCAAGTGGGTACCGATAGAGTCTTGCTCGGGCTGTCCGGTGGTGTTGATTCGTCGGTAGTCGCGGCCTTGCTGCATGAAGCAATCGGTGATCAGCTGACCTGTGTGTTTGTCGATCATGGACTGTTGCGTCTTAACGAAGGCGATCAGGTGATGGATATCTTTGCGAAGAACCTGGGTGTGAAAGTGATCCGGGTTGATGCTGAAGAAATGTACCTGAAGGAACTGGCCGGTGTAACGGACCCTGAAGAGAAACGCAAAATTATCGGCCGTTTGTTTATTGAGGTTTTTGAAGCCGAAGCGGCGAAGCTTGAAGGGATAAAATGGCTGGCGCAGGGCACAATTTATCCGGACGTTATCGAATCTGCAGGCTCAAAAACCGGCAAGGCGCATGTCATCAAGTCGCATCACAATGTTGGTGGCTTGCCCGATGATATGGCATTCGAATTAATCGAGCCGTTGCGGGATCTGTTTAAAGACGAAGTGCGTAAGATTGGTGTCGAGCTGGGCTTGCCGAAAGATATGGTCTATCGCCACCCGTTTCCCGGCCCGGGCTTGGGTGTGCGTATTTTGGGTGAAGTTAAGAAGGAATACGCTGAGCTGTTACGCAAAGCTGATGCGATCTTTATTGAAGAGCTGCATAAAGCAGATCTGTACGATAAAACCAGCCAGGCTTTCGCCGTATTTTTGCCGGTGAAATCGGTCGGAGTGATGGGTGACGGTCGTCGCTACGATTACGTAGTTGCACTGCGTGCTGTAGAAACAATTGATTTCATGACAGCCCGTTGGGCGCATCTGCCGTATGACTTCCTAGGGCATGTTTCGACTCGCATTATCAATGAGATCGATGGTATCTCCCGTGTGACCTACGATATATCAGGTAAGCCTCCGGCCACGATCGAGTGGGAGTAGGCTAGTGCCGTCTGCTAGCGACGCGAATACCGACGAAGGTTTTATGCTCCTTGCTATTGAGCAGGCCAGATTAGCTGAGGCCAATGGCGAGGTTCCTGTCGGTGCCGTGTTGGTAAAAGGCGGCCTTGTTATTGCTGCCGCAGGCAATGCGCCAATCACTCTGCACGACCCAAGTGCGCATGCCGAGATACGTGTTATTCGTGAGGCTGGGCAGGCATTGCAGAACTACCGCCTGAATGACACCACCTTATATGTGACGCTTGAGCCCTGTCCAATGTGCGCAGGTGCTTTAGTGAATGCCCGTGTTGCCCGTTTGATTTATGGTGCCAGCGATTTTAAAGCTGGAGCCTGTGGCACAGTTTATGATCTGGTTCGGTCGGCTGAGTTGAATCACCGGATGGATGTTCTGGGTGGAGTGCTTGAGGAGGACTGCAAAAGCCTGTTGCAGGATTTCTTCCGGGTTCGGCGTCAGCATTCCTGACCTTTGCGGACGTATCGGCTTTTAACAAGTGCGTTTATTTAAGTGATGGTCTCGGGTTCTGCGCTTTCTATGAGCAGCGCTTCCGGTTGATCTTTAGACAGCCACTGCATAATCCGATAATAGGTGCGAATATTCTCGACATACTTTACCGGCTCCCAGCCACGGGCATAACCGTAGGTGGTTTTGGAGTAGTACTTGCGTTTAGCGAGTAGCGGCAGGGCTTGTTTTACATCGAGCCAACTGTTCGGATTACCGCGCTGCTGGCGAACGATGTTCTGCGCATCGCGCAAGTGACCGTAGCCCACATTGTAGGCCGCTAATGCCAGCCAGGTGCGG
>CAJXQV010000152.1 GCA_913058165.1 uncultured Chromatiales bacterium
GAGATTGCCTCTTGTCTCGTGGGCTCGGAGATGTGTATAAGAGACAGGCACTGAGTTCTATATAGAAAATGATGCCTATAAAGTGCGAACTGCGGGACCGGATGGCAGCATTCAGGCCTTCGAACTGCTGCACACGTTCGGCACTTACCCTTTGCAGCAATATCTCGTGCAGCTGCCCAATGGCAGGGTTCAGGCGCTGAGCGTGGCTTGGGATAGTCGCACTGAAGCGGAAGGTGGTCAGCGCTGGTTCCACCTCTACGGCGATGAACCAATAGACCATAATGATGTTCTGCATTGGACACGCCAATCGCAAAACTGGGACACCATGTGTGCCGACTGCCACTCAACCGGGCTCATCAAACAATACGACGTAGCCACCGACACCTTTAATACCCAATGGGAAGAAATGAATGTTGCCTGTGAGGCCTGTCACGGGCCGGGTAAAGAACACCTCGCCTGGGCGCAGAATAGCGATGAAAGCACAGCCCCCGACAAAGGTCTTAAGCGGGTATTCAATGAACGCGCCGGCATCAGCTGGGAGCTGAATCCATCAACCGGCAATAGCACACGCAGCCAAGCCAGCAACTCAAGCACTGAAATAACCGTCTGTGCCAGCTGTCATTCCCGCCGCGCAAAAATAGTTCCCGGACCGGCCCATGATGCAGAGTTTCTGAATGATCACCTGCCATCACTCATTGATCCCGGACAGTATTTTGCTGACGGGCAGATGCTCGACGAAGTGTATGTGTACGGTTCTTTCTTACAGAGCAAGATGCACCAAAAAGGCGTTACCTGCAGCGACTGCCACAATCCACACAGCCTTAAGCTCCGTGCGCCGGGCCCGCAGGTTTGCCTTCAATGCCATGCTGCAGCGAACTTTCAGACCAAAGAGCATCAGCTGCATGAGACTGGTTCAGCCGGTGCAAACTGCGTTGAATGCCACATGCCAAGCACCAACTACATGCAGATCGATGCACGACATGATCACAGTTTCCGCATTCCACGACCCTGGATCAGCGAGGCCTACGGTACGCCGGATGCGTGCCAGAATTGTCACACCGATAAAACCTCGGCGTGGGCAACCGGCATACTAAGCTCATTAGGTAAAGGACCTGATGCCACCACCCCTCATTGGAGCGAAACATTTGCCGCCGCACTGGATAGCAGCGGTATACCCCGACCTGAGGCCATTCTCCAAATCAGCATGGGTGAAGATACGCCCGCCATTATCAAAGCCACGGCATTTTCAAATGGCTTGTTCACACTAGACCCTAATGCCCTGGTGCTGCTTGAAGAACAGCTGCGTTCCGACGATGCAATGTTGCGCTGGGGTGCTGCCCGCGGCCTCAACTACGCCGACCCGGCAAGCCAATTGCGCCTGGCCCCTCCGCTGTTAACCGATCCGGTAAGAGCCGTCCGAATCGAGGCGTTACCCATTGTTCTTAGCTTGGGGAACGACACTCTGAGCAATGCAATCAGGCAGCAAAGAAAACGGGTTGTTGAAGAGTATATAGCCGTGCAAATGGCAAATCCGGAGCGGGTTGAGTCACATGTAAACCTGGGCAACCTGTATCGCGAATTACAGCGTTTTGGCAAAGCCGAAGACGCTTATAAAACCGGGCTACGCATTAACCCCGACTTCGTGCCGGCATACATTAACCTATCTGACCTGTACCGCCTCCAGCAACGCGAAACCTATGCCCAGAATCTGCTACTGCAAGGCATAGACCGCCTCCCGCAGCAGCCAATGCTGCAGCAAATGCTCGGACTCAGCTTAGTGCGACAGGGGCAAGTTTCCGCTGCTCTGCCTTACTTCAAAAATGCAGCCGACATGGCCAAACAAGAAGTGCGCTATGCCATTACCTTTGCGCTTGCACTCGAAGCTACCGGACAGCCACAGGCCGCGATTGCGTATTTGGATTCGGTGCAAAGTAATTACGTTGACGGCACCGAAATCAGCACCGCCACGGCAACAATATTGCAACGAATGCAGCAACAAAATCAGTAAAGGTGGGGTCGTAAACTTAAAACTTGGAACCCTCGGTTTTCAGGCTGCGCAATAAAATACTGCCAACCTCCGTTTGGCGTATGGCGGGGTTAATGCCGATTACTTTAAGCCATGGCCACACTTGCCATGGAAGCCACTCATTGCCTTCAGGCTTGACATCAAAATCTTATAGAACAAGGATTTGCAAGAGATCACACATCGTTACAAGATGTTACAGCTAAATTGCATCCGCTCATCCGGCTTGGCGAATACTAGATGACAATAATCGAAGATATTGTTGAGCAGGAAAAACTGGAGAATGAAATGGATGTATTAGTATCTGTAATTGCAGTAATAGTTGCAGCAGGCTGCTTCATTGCAATTTTACTCAGTGATTTAAAGAGCAAATCAAAAAAGCCGGCCTCCGAGCCGAGTAAAGATGAACAATAAGCAGCAACAAAGCCCAGAACCATGAAATGAAATCTGCAACAAACTTAATATTGTTCAAAATCGTGTACGGAATGAGCCTAGCTGGTGTATCAATCGGATTCCCGTGGCTTGGCGCTATCGGTCTCATTGGCTTTCTTATCTGGCACGCCAAAACATCTGCACATGCCAAAGCTGATTTCATTCTTGTCGGCATAGCGATATTGCTCGGCACGCTGGTCGACACAATTAATATTCATACGGGGGTTCTGGTTTACCAGGAATCCTGGCCATCTGCATCGATCGCACCGTTCTGGATTATGGTGCTATGGGCAAACTTGGCATTAATTATGAATGGTGCGCTACGCTGGCTGCAGGGGCGCTATTTAATGGCTGCAGCTATTGGCGCAGTAATCGGCCCGCTCGGCTACATGCTTGGCGTTAAGCTCGGCACCGCTAGCTATGCCGGCGACAAGCTCGAATTTGTTCTAGTCACCGGAATAAGCTGGATGATTGCTCTGCCATTGCTACTGCTTGTTGCTGAGCGACTGCGCAAACAACAAACAGCCTGAAGCATCTCGTTCATTCAGAACACGTTTTAACTCAACACGGTAAGCCGTTGCTAGCTGGCGATCTCTTGCACCAGTGCGTAATCCGGTCCGCTAACCGGAACATTAAAACCATTCATCAATGGCTGACCAACATACTGGGCAAAAAAAAGCCCCTCGAAAGGGGCTTTTTTTGGATGGTGGTGATAGGTGGACTCGAACCACCGACCCCGGCATTATGAGTGCCGTGCTCTAACCAGCTGAGCTACATCACCTTTTTTGGTTCCCCTCGGTTTGTACCGGAGTTGTCACGGCAAAACACCGTCGAAACATTATTTAAACCGTCTCGGGGATGGGGATTGTCCTCAGGCAGCCCCCTGCTGTCAATCGGTTTAGGTTATTTCCGTTGATTTCCGCCGTGGCAAACCGCGAATCCTCATGGTTTCAGCATTTTTCGAGCTAGACGTTAAACCGGAAATGCATGATATCGCCCTCGGCACAGATGTACTCTTTGCCTTCCACACGCAGTCGACCTGCGTCTTTAGCACCCGCCTCGCCGTTGCCGGCAATATAGTCTTCATAGGCAATAACTTCGGCACGAATAAAGCCACGCTTAAAGTCGGTATGAATCTCGCCTGCCGCATCCGGCGCGGTAGCGCCCACCTTGGTAGTCCAGGCGCGTAACTCTTTCGGCCCCACAGTGAAAAATGTTTGCAACCCAAGTAACTCATAACCTGCCCGGATCACCCGGTGCAAGCCAGGCTCTTCTACGCCAAGGTCTTCGAGAAAGGCTATTTTGTCTTCATCGTCAAGCATGGCAATTTCAGATTCCATGGCTGCACATACAACAACGACCTGAGCCGATTCCTTTTTTGCATGCTCTTTAACCCGCTCTACAAAATCGTTGCCGCCAATACCGGCTTCATCGACATTCGCGATATACATCGTCGGTTTTGAAGTCAGCAAGTGCAGCTCGCTCAACTGAGCCCAGTCTTCTTTCGTTGCATCCAAAGAACGCGCGGGGTTCATCTCGTTAAGGTGATCACGCAAGCGCAGTATCACATCCCGCTTAGCAATATTTTCTTTGCCGCCTGCGCGCGCCGCTTTCTCTGCGCGGAACAATGCTTTTTCAACGGAATCGAGATCTGCCAGGTTCAACTCGGTGTTAATAACCTCGATATCGCGCAAAGGATCAATACCACCACCTACATGTGCTGTCTCTTATACACATCTGACGCTGCCGACGATCTACTCTGTGTAGAT
>CAJXQV010000153.1 GCA_913058165.1 uncultured Chromatiales bacterium
GGCAGCGTCAGATGTGTATAAGAGACAGTTGCTAGCGAGCGCTGCGAAGGTGAAGCGCAATGCATCGGTGCCAAATTCGGGAATACCATCGGGAAACTGCTGGCGGGTGGATTTTTCAATTTTAGGTCGTAATGCCGGCTGCATTAAACCGCCGGTGCGTTTTTCCACCAGCGGTTCTAATTCAATACCATCGATCAGATCCAGTGGGTCCAGCACGTTGCCTTTTGACTTAGACATCTTCTGGCCATCTTGGTCGCGGATCAAACCATGGATATAAACTTCACGGAATGGTACGTCGCCGGCAAACTTTATGCCCATCATGATCATGCGCGCAACCCAGAAGAAAATGATGTCAAAACCGGTGACCAGCACATTGCCGGGATAAAAAGTTTTGAGTGCATCTGGGTCGTTCGGCCAACCGAGTGTAGAGAACGGCCACAGCGCTGACGAGAACCAGGTGTCGAGTACGTCGGGGTCCTGAATAAGCTTTTCTGAAGCCGGTATGTTGTATTTCTCGCGGGCTTCCGCTTCATTGTGGGCAACGTAGATGCTGCCATCTTCGCCGTACCAAGCTGGAATCCGATGACCCCACCACAGTTGGCGCGAAATACACCAGTCCTGAATGTTGTTCATCCATTCGAAGTAGGTTTTCGACCAGTTTTCCGGAATGAATTTAATTCGTCCATCTTCTACCGCCTCAATAGCCGGTTTAGCCAGCGGCCCTGTTTTTACAAACCATTGGTCGGTGAGATACGGTTCAATAACCTGACCGCTGCGGTCGCCACGCGGGACCATTAATTTGTGGTCGGCGGTTTTCTCAAGCAGCCCAAGTGCATCGAGATCGGCAACAATGGCTTTACGTGCAGCGAAGCGATCCATGCCACGATATTTTTCAGGCAGCAGTGTATAGGTATCGGCATCGCTGGTGGAGCCGTCGGCACCCAGCTTATGCACTGCTTTGTGCCCGAAGGTGAGGTCATCGCCCGCAGATGCTTTTATATGCGCGTCGACAGTAAAGATATTAATCAGACCGCCATGCGGGATGTTGCCGAGTTCTTCTTTATGCCTGCTCCAGACCTCATAGTCATTAAAGTCATGTGCGGGAGTGATCTTGACGCAACCACTACCAAAATCAGGGTCGACATACTCATCGGCAATAACCGGAATATGCCGGCCGGTGAGGGGTAGGCTGACCATTTTTCCGATCAGATGCCCGTAACGTTCGTCATCCGGGTGAACCGCCACGGCGGCATCGCCCAGCATAGTTTCCGGGCGGGTGGTGGCAACGGTCAGGTGGCCTTTGCCATCAGCAAGCGGGTAGCGGAAGTGCCAAAGGTGGCCGTTCTCTTCTTCAGAGATTACTTCCAGGTCAGAGACGGCGGTATGCAATACCGGGTCCCAGTTAACCAGACGCTTGCCGCGGAAGATAAGCCCTTCGCTATGCAGGCTGACGAAAACTTCAATTACGGCCTCAGATAAACCCTCGTCCATCGTGAAGCGTTCACTTTCCCAGTCGAGCGAACTGCCCATCCGGCGTAACTGATTGGAGATGGTATTGCCTGATTTTTCTTT
The DNA here is from genome assembly GCA_913058165.1 of uncultured Chromatiales bacterium. Lineage (GTDB taxonomy): Bacteria > Pseudomonadota > Gammaproteobacteria > Steroidobacterales > JABIQA01. The sequence goes on from CAJXQV010000153.1 coordinate 1,573, forward strand.
CCACTCCCAGACTTTCTCGAGGAACGCTTCGCGCCCGAGATCATGGCGGCTGATGCCTTCAGCTTCAAGTTGCCGTTCTACAACCATCTGCGTGGCAATTCCGGCGTGATCGGTACCGGGTTGCCACAGTGTGTTGCGCCCCTGCATGCGGTGGTAGCGGATCAGGGTGTCCATGATGGTGTCCTGAAATGCATGACCCATATGCAATGTGCCGGTCACGTTCGGTGGCGGAATCATGATGCAATAGGGTTTTCCCTCATTCGAGGGTTCGAAGTAGCCTGCGGTTTCCCACTGCTTATACCAGCGCTCTTCAATGTCGCCAGGTTGGTATGTTTTATCCATGAATCCTTAGTCCGGTTCCCCGGTTCCCTGAACGGGTTTACCGAGATGTTCTTGCAAAATAGTGTCGATTATCTCTGGCAGTTCATCACGAAGATGATTGGCGAGATCTTCCAGTAACGCATTTTCCATTTCGCGAATAGCGTTATAGAGCAAGCGTTCCATTAATCCATGCGCGCTGTCGATAAGACGGATACGCAGTTCGTTAATCTGATGCTCGTTGAGCATCGGTGTCGGGCTGCTGGCCAGAGCCAGGTCTGCGGCCTCAGTCAATACCGGTATATCCAACGAATCTGTGAGCACCGGAATGTCGTTATCATCTATAGCCAATTCAATTACCGCCGATTTTATGCGTGTCGGGTTCGATCCCTGCCGCCCGGTATTGAGTAAACCGTTGTCGTCCGGACTGTCTTACCGTGGCTGAGGCGTCAATAATTTCGGCGATCCGCTGGAATCTGTCGAAGTCAGCTGGCACCGGGTTAGCAAGATTGATTATCAAACCATATTCTTTACTGGTCGGCTGCTCATGCCCAATCATAATGGGCGCAGATGCCTGATTGCTATCCCCGCTGAGATTATGCGGCACGAAGCCATCGTCTCTGAATGTCCACAGCAGCTTGTTGAGCTCAACCGCCTCACTGCTTGATGCGGCTAGCAGGTAGACGGTATTGCCTGCTTTGTAGGCAGTTTCTGTTAATCGACAGACGAAATTTAGCCGCTCGGGCCGGGAAGTCGACTCAAGGACATAAAAATCTACACGGGTCGCAGCATCCTGCAACAGGCTTCTCCTTCAGCGCGAGCTTAGTGCTGCAGCAGGTATTCAACCAGTAACTGAACAGGTCGACCGGTGCTGCCTTTGCTGGTAGTACCGCCGTTGTAAGCGACACCGGCGATATCGAGATGCGCCCATTCCATACCCTCGGTAAATCGAGATAAGAAGCATGCCGCTGTAATGGTGCCTGCTTCGCGGCCACCGATATTGGCCATGTCAGCGAAGTTGCTTTTTAGCAGATCGTTGTAGGGCTTATCGAGTGGCAAACGCCAGGCCAGATCATCTGCTGCATCACCGGCACCCATGAGTGCATTGGCGAGTTTGTCGGAGTTGGCCATCAGCCCCATGCGGTGCTTGCCCAGCGCGATGACTACGGCACCGGTGAGGGTTGCGATATCAATAAGCGCAGCGGGTTTAAAACGCCGGGCGTAGGTAAGTGCATCGCAAAGTATAAGTCGCCCTTCTGCGTCGGTATTGAGAACTTCGATAGTTTGCCCCGACATTGAGGTGACAACATCACCCGGCTTAGTGGCGGTCGCGCTAGGCATGTTCTCGCAGGTTGGAATGAGTACAACCAGGTTTACTTTAATACCAATTTCTACAGCAGCGCGCATAACACCAAAAGCCGAGGCGGCACCGCCCATGTCGTACTTCATTTCATCCATTGCTGCCGGCGGCTTGAGAGAAATACCACCGGTATCAAAAGTAATGCCTTTGCCGACAATGACGATAGGTGCCTTAGTTTTAGCGGCGCCCTGATACTGCATGATGATGAACTTAGCGGGTTCTGAACTTCCCGCCGTTACAGACAAGAACGAGCCCATACCCAGCTTCTTCATGTTGGCCTCAGTGAGGATCTGGGTGGTCAGTTTTTTGTCTGTCTTTGCTAGTGTGCGTGCCTGACCGGCAAGATATGAGGGTGTGCAGTAGTTTGCAGGCGTGTTGCCCAGATCGCGGGTAAAGCTCATGCCTACGCCAACACCGTTGCCATCCGCGAAGCCTTTCTTCGCCGCATCACGGTGCTTGCTGTCGATGATGATGCTGAGTTTTTTCAGTGACTGTTCAGCTGGCTTGGGTTTGCCCGGCTGCCGGAATCTGTATGACTGCCGATGCCAGGTCTCGGCAAGGATGCGTGCGGATCGGTAGGCACCGCCATTGCTGATCCCGTCGGCAGCGAGGTAAAACAGTGCGTCCGCATAGGATTTGTTCAGCAGGACGGTGAAACTTGCCTGCACCGCTTTGCGATATTCGACCCGGTCGAAGGCCTCTTTCTCACCGCAACCGACCAGCAGAATGCGCTCGGCCGGTAATGCGCCGGTTTCTGTTAGCAGCAGCACTTCGCCGGCTTTGCCTGAGATATCCCCGGCTTTGATCACAGCAGATATGGCTTTGGCTGCAAGAGCATCAATGGCCTTACCGACGGATCCAAGTTTTCCTGAAGCAAACACAGGCACTACGGCTGTGTCTTATACACATCTCCGAGCCCACGAG
>CAJXQV010000154.1 GCA_913058165.1 uncultured Chromatiales bacterium
CGAGATTGCCTCTTGTCTCGTGGGCTCGGAGATGTGTATAAGAGACAGGATTACGATCGGGGTGATACTTCATTGCCATGCGGCGATAAGCCTTCTTGATATCGCCCTCGGCCGCACCACGTTCAACACCCAATACTTCGTAATAATCACGTTTAGACATAAGTCTGTGTTCCAAAATAAACGAAAAGGGGGCACAGACTCGAGCCTGCGTCCCCTGAACTTAAATATCATTCCTGATAGCTGAAGAGCCTAATTCGTATTATTGGGCCACATCCGGTCGCTTTCAACCCATAGCTCTTTCTGATGCCATGGCTGAGGGCTATTTCGGACAGCTTTAGGCCAACTCACTCATCTCGGCGCACAGTTCATCAGGTGTCTCAGAGCGACCCTCAAAAATGGGAACCCTCTTGTCGGCAAGGAAAACGAGGCTAACAGCAGGAAGCTGCTGAGATTCTAGCAAGCAAGATTCCAGACGCTCTTTTTAGGTCTACGAAAGTCACTAAACAACAATGCGCCGACTGAAAACCACAGCTCCCGTACCAAAGCACAGCCCCATAAAAAAAGGGCTGCCGACAAACGGCAACCCTTTCGATTTACTCTCAGGCAGATGCACGCAGCGCACCGCCCTGATGAGACTTTGAACTAGTCTTTTTTCTCTTCTTGCTCTTCTTTCTCGACTTCTTCAAATTCTGCATCAACCACGCCGTCATCGGTAGCAGCAGCTCCCTCAGCACCCTCAGCTCCCGCAGCAGCAGCCGCTTCTTCATACACACGCTGTGCCAGACCTGCTGATGCTTCACTCAATGCCTTCAGCTTGGTCTCAATGCTGTCTTTATCATCGCTCTTCAACGCCTCTTTCACATCGTTTGAAGCCGCTTCGATTGCAGAACGCTCTTCAGCAGTAACTTTCTCGCCAAGATCTTCCAGAGACTTCTCTGAACTATGCAGCAATGCATCAGCTTGGTTACGAACATCCACCAACTCACGGAATTTCTTATCCTCTTCTTCATGAACTGCCGCGTCACTAACCATCCGTTCAACTTCATCATCCGACAAACCACTGGAGGCCTGAATAACGATCTTCTGTTCTTTGCCTGAAGCTTTGTCTTTAGCCGACACGTTTAGAATGCCGTTAGCATCGATATCGAAAGTAACCTCGATTTGCGGCATACCGCGAGGCGCTGGCGGGATATCAGACAGATCGAAACGACCCAATGATTTGTTATCGCCAGAACGTTCGCGCTCACCCTGCAACACATGAATTGTTACGGCAGGCTGATTGTCGTCGGCCGTTGAAAAAACCTGATTCGCTTTGGTAGGAATCGTGGTGTTTTTCTCAATGACCTTAGTCATAACGCCACCGAGAGTCTCGATACCCAAAGATAGCGGAGTAACATCAAGCAGCAGCACATCTTTCACCGCGCCTGACAGCACGCCACCCTGAATACCCGCACCCATGGCAACAGCTTCATCGGGATTTACATCACGACGCGGTTCTTTACCGAAAAACTCCTGCACAGCTTCCTGCACTTTCGGCATACGGGATTGGCCACCGACCAGAATAACGTCTTCAATATCACCGACGCTCAAACCGGCATCTTTCAATGCGATTTTGCAAGGCGCCATGGTTCGGGAAACAAGATCTTCAACCAGAGACTCGAGCTTCGCACGGGTCAGCTTAATTGTTAGATGCTTGGGACCGCTTGCATCGGCAGTAATGTACGGTAGGTTTATTTCAGTCTGTGAACTTGATGACAACTCGATCTTGGCTGTCTCTGCAGCCTCTTTGAGTCGCTGCATGGCCAATGGATCTGTGCTGACATCAACACCACTTTCTTTCTTGAACTCACCGGCAAGGTATTGAATGATTTTTAGATCAAAATCTTCACCACCAAGAAACGTGTCGCCGTTAGTGGCCAATACTTCGAACTGATGTTCGCCATCAATTTCAGCAATTTCAATAATAGAGATATCGAAGGTACCGCCACCAAGGTCATACACAACAACCTTACGGTCACCGCGCTGCTTATCCATACCGTAGGCCAGAGCGGCTGCGGTAGGCTCGTTAATAATACGCTTCACTTCCAGACCGGCAATTTTGCCTGCATCTTTAGTGGCCTGCCGCTGTGAATCATTGAAATACGCAGGCACGGTAATTACCGCCTCGGTAACTTCCTCGCCGAGATAATCTTCGGCGGTCTTTTTCATCTTCATCAACACACGAGCAGACACTTCCGGCGGAGCCATAGCTTTGCCATTGGCCTCGACCCAGGCATCGCCGTTGTCGGCCTTAACAATCTTGTACGGCACCATGTCCATATCGCGCTGTACAACATCATCACTAAAGCTACGACCAATAAGGCGCTTAACCGCAAACAAGGTGTTCTGCGGATTAGTAACGGCCTGACGCTTTGCAGACTGACCCACCAGCACTTCGTCATCTTTGGTGAACGCAACCACGGAAGGGGTGGTGCGATCGCCTTCGCTGTTCTCGATGACTTTAACTTTGTCACCATCCATTAGAGCCACACACGAGTTCGTGGTGCCCAAGTCAATTCCAATTACTCTTCCCATTTCGTTCTCCGGGTATGAATTCTTAAATAAAGTTAGCTTGACACTAATTTATGGGCGGATTCGCCACTTTCAAGGTCAGGCTAAAACTATTTAATGAATATTCAGTGAATTTTTAATGTTTATTTTTGCTTAGAAACCAAAGGCTTTTGCAGCCACTGGTGCTTAATCAGGCGCCTTGGCAACCACCACACGTGCTGGTCGCAACAAACGGCCGTTCAGCAGGTAGCCCCGCTGCACCACCGTAAGCACGGAGTTCGGTTCGGCAGTATCGGAAGGCTGCATCACCATGGCTTCATGGAGTTCAGGATTAAAGGGTTCGCCTTCAGGGTCGATCGTCTCAACACCAGAAGACTTCATGGCCGCCATAAATTGCTTCAAGCCGGCACGATTGCCTTCCATCAGCGTATCTGCAGTCGCACCCTCGCCCTCACCAGCCTGAATGCCGAGCTCCAATGTATCGAGCACCGCCAGCATGTCACCAGCAAAACGCTCAACGGCAAATTGCCGGACCTGTTGCGCTTCGCGCTCAACACGGCGAACCTTGTTCTCGGCTTCGGCTACCGCGTACTGATAAGTCTGCAACTGCTGCTGAGCCTGTTCCAATGCCGCACGTAACTCCTCGGCCATGGAACCAGCCTCATCAAGCACTGTGGTTTCCGCGTACTCGTCGGCAACAGATTCGATGCCGTCTTCCTGCAAGACCATGGTTTCTGCCATTTCTGCCTCGGTGGCCTCGCGGGCTTCACCGGAACTCAGGTCATCTTTCTTGCCCTGCTCGGGATCTATTTCATTCGAACTCATGCTTAATACCAATTCCGGACTGTAGAAAATACGCAGGAGCACCAAGCGGGGCCCCGATTAGCATCAGGACACCAGCCAATACTCCGGTTAATGTTGTTTTGCCGTGTTACAGGGCATTTATGGGGCCCTACTGGGCCGATTTCAAGGCAGCGCCAACAAGTTTTGCCGTCACATCAACAATGGGTATAACCCGCTCGTAGGCCATACGTGTGGGGCCAATCACGCCCAGCACACCCACGATTTCATCGTCCACGCGGTACGGCGCAGTGACAATACTGCAATCGCCCAGCAACTGGTAACCCGATTCCTCGCCGATAAAGATCTTTACGCCATCAGCCACAATACTCTGATCGAGCAACCCCAGCATCTCGCGTTTTTGATTAAAAGCCTCAAACAGTTGCTTGAGTTTATCAATATCGGAAAGCTCATGAAAATTCATCAGCTGGGCTTCGCCGGCCATCACATATTCCTGCGCAGGAGTGTCGATGGTCAGTGCCTGCTGAGCAATACTAATGGTGTCTATCATCAGTTGATTCATACTGCGCTGAGTGAGGCGCATTTCTTCAATGACCAGATCCCTTACTTTATTCAGCTCCTTACCGGCGTAGGTTGTATTCAGGTAATTGGCCGCACGCTTTAACTCCGACTCGGAGTACTCACGATCAAGATGCAAAATACGGTGCTGCACTGCATGATCTGTCTCTTATACACATCTGACGCTGCCGAC
>CAJXQV010000155.1 GCA_913058165.1 uncultured Chromatiales bacterium
TACACAGAGTAGATCGTCGGCAGCGTCAGATGTGTATAAGAGACAGGTCTTGGCGCCGGTTGGTTCAGTCCGGGTCGTTATTACGGTATCGATTGGAAACCCAGCACGAATACTAAGACGGATGGTGTTCGTGCGCTGCGAAGTGCAGCGCATCCAATAGGTAATGCACTAACCAGCAAGAGCGTTGGCTATTATGTGAATGTCGCCGATAGCACCTTCAGTATTGATTACCGGGTATTGGGTAATCCGGATGACCAGTTTTTTATACTGGTTGATGGTGTGGCTGTAGTATCGGTCACAACGGGTGGGCAGTATTGGGTGCGCAGTTCGGAAATTCCTCTGTCGGCCGGTGAGCACAGTATCGAGTTTGTCTCTGAGAGCGTTCTTAGTGATGGGCACGAGAAAGTATATATCGATAATTTTATTATTACGCCGTTGTAGTTATAACCTGATGTGACAATTAAAAGAGGCCCCGCTTGCGGGGCCTCTTTTAATTGTTGGTACTTATAGCTGAATAATTTATGGCAGAATGACAATCCCTTTTGTTGAAGTGCTGCCACTATGAAAATTGCAATTACCGCCGCAAGCGGCCATCTGGGCCTCGCCATCCTCAATGAATTGAAGCGTCTTCTCGAGGTCCAATACACACCGCAGGGCGAGTTGGTGGAGGGCAGCGAAGATCAAACGTCGCGTCTGGTTGCTATCGCCCGCGACCCCTCAAAGCTTGGTGATTCCGGTGTCGAAGTGAGGCAGGGTGACTACGGTTCAGTGGAGCAAATGCAGCAGGCATTTGCGGGTATCGATACCGTGGTGCTTATTTCAGCGCCTGCGGGTGTTGGCGACCGGGTGGCGTTGCATCGTAACGTCATTAAGGCTGCCGTGGCTGCGGGTGTCCGCAAAGTTATTTACACCAGCGTAATAGGCAACGGTGATGAAATGCAGACTATGTACGCGCCCATGGCGGAGGTGAATCGGCAGGCCGAACAGGATTTGCAACAATCGGGTTTGACCTGGATCGCGGCCCGCAATGGTTTGTATCTTGAATTTGATGTGGCCCATATTCTCAATGCAGCCGCTGACGGCGTATTTCGAAACAACGGGGGAGATGGCTACTGCGCTTACATTACCCGTAATGAACTGGCCCTTGCTTTTGCTCGTCTGGCGCTTGCGGATCACTGCGATAATCGCGTGTTGAATTTGGTAGGCGATGCGTACACGCAGGAGCAATTGGTTGATATGGTAAACCGTTGCGCGGGAATTAATGTGCGCTACGAGATGAGCAGTGATGAAGAATGTCTTGCTAAAATGACACCCGTACGCGGCGCGGAGGTGGCGGGCATGTTAACCGGCTGCTATCAGGCTATCCGTAACGGCGCTTTCGATGTGCCATCTGATTTTGAAGAGATTGCCGGCATTGGATGTAAGCCCATGCAATTGATGATCGCCGAAGTGGTTGCCGGTATACGTGCCTCGACTTAGTGCCCGTAACTTCTCGATGAGCCCTGTTTATCTGGGTCGAAGTGCCATATCTGCCGTGGACCAAAACCGTCTTTACGCAGCCAGTGCTCGGTGTACACAATCCGCTCGGGCTCAATGACCAGCAGCGGCACCTGCGGCGCCGTATCCAGAGGTTTACCGAGCTGTATAGCCGATTGCTGCCAACGGTAAACACGCATGCCGTGCTCGTGTTCTGGCGTGCCAGGGTCAATAAACCGGGCATTGCCAAAGACCTGCGCACCGCGCACGCTGGCCCAGCCCGAGTTCTCTCCGTGAATCGCAAAACACAATCGCGGATCACGTTGCATGGCTTTTACCTTCGGGCTGTTCGGTTGCGGCAGGATAAAAATATTTAAACCGTCGGCGTAATACTCAACCGGACTGCCGATAGGGCCATTTTTACCAATGGTACACAACACGCCCATCCATTGAGTCGCCAGAAAGTGGTCAATTCGCACACTGAGTTCTTCACGCGGCAGCTGCGCGGTAGGCCAGGGTGTGGTTTCTAACCAGGGATGTGATTCGCTCATAGGTCTGTCCTTGTTGAATCAGTGACGATTACTTGATTTACGCCTTATCAGGCCCGGTCCACCCTCGATAAAATGGGGTGTAAGGGTCTTTTTTAGGGTCTGCCGGAATGTAGCCGGTGCATCGGGCGGGCGTTGCATCGGTGCGAACAGCATAGTTTAGTTTGCTGGGTGCATCCCACGGTGCCGGAAAGTGCATGCCGAGTGCTGCCGAGGTGCAGGCCCAGACCTGTGCGCCAACAAACAGCGCGTAGTTTTCATAAATAGTGAGAAGAGGCAACCAGATCAACAGGTTCGGAATATGGCAGGTGGTGGCTTTAATAACCTGGGTCATTGGTGTGTCATGTTCGGGCGCAATGTAGTGATCCCAATAGATGTTATGCCAGTTGGGTTGGTAGGCAGCAAGACACAGGAATGCTACGCCGGTTGCCCACCAGCCTGTAAGGCTTGTCATGTTTGCCAGCAGCCACGCCGATAAAAACAACTGGCCAGAACTTGAACCCCAAAGCGCACCGAAAACAATTGCGACCAGCCACTTCTTCTTTCGTTTAAACACCGGAGTGAAGTAACACCAGTTGACGCTATACGCTAGAACAATAAACAGACAGGCGAGTCCGGTATAGATGCGCCAGTTTGGGTTCGCCCATTGCTCTGCAGTGAACACCGGGCTGTCGAGAATGAGAGCCATGCCGCCGGTCAGATACGACAATGTCCAGCAGAAGCTGAAGTACATAAGGCCACGCATCCATGCCAGATGAGGGTAATACATATCCCATTTGCGGTTCTTGTATTTGGTGTTAAAGACGATAGCAATAACAATTCCGCTTAGTGCGATCAATGCGACAAATAGTTCAAGCATAAGTATTCCGGTGAATTGAGGTGGAGAATAACAATGGCCAATTCTATCCAGAATCGTTGATTTTGATGTATCTCTGCCCTTATTGCCCGAAGGGTGGCGTTGTGTGTATGAATCCAAAGCCGCAAACGAGGCGAATATATCAACAACCGGATGAACTGCTATCGCAGAGGAACAGACCATGAATAGCAAATTGAAACTGGCATTGTGGGATATAGGCTGTGTATTTTGGGTCGCTCTGGCGGGTTCGCTGCTGCACTTTGCCTTTGAACTCACCGATTACTGGACGCCGATGGCGCTTATTGCCGCCGTTAACGAAAGTGCGTGGGAACACACTAAAATGTACTTCTGGCCCGGGCTGGTTTGGGCTGTAGTCCAATACACCTATACACGTAATGATGCCAATAATTATTGGTTCGGCAAGGCAATGGCATTGGTGACTACGCCGACTCTTATAATGCTGACCTATTTTGGTTATATGGAATGGTCATTTGCTGCAGGTGTAAAGCCCTCATTGCCGCTGATGCTCAGCATCATGGTCTTCGGTATTGCTGCCGGGCAGTTCGTTAGCTGGTGCATCCTGACCCGAGAACCGCTTGCGATGAACACCCGGCGATGGGCTACGGTAGCGTACACAGTCACTCTTGTCGCTTTCTCTACACTGACTTTCGTACCGCCCAAATACTTCGTATTTGAAAACTTTGCCTGTTACACCTACACCGGTGAGTACGGTATTCTGGCTGACTATGAGCCATATCGTATTTTCGCGAAGGTCGATAAGAACGGCAATATCAAAGAAGGCATGGGCGTGAACTACTGTGCCAATAACCCTTTTGATAAGCCCGACGTGAAGATTGCTCTGAATTAGGCTTTAGAGGCATGGTCTGGGGCCTCCTCGATCGGTCCATCGCTCTATTTGCCCAAGTTTATTGGCTGCATGCAACAGGCTTTTTTCGAGTGGGTAACAGTGGCGGAGGCTGAAAGAATTATTCTTAATAAAAAAAGGGCGACCATTGGGTCGCCCTTTTTTATTGCTTACCGTGAATGGATCTGTTTTTAAATCTGAGCCGGCTAAACCAGCAGGGGTGCAATCACCAGACTGACGATAGCCATAACGTTGATCAGAATGTTCATCGCCGGACCTGAGGTGTCTTTAAACGGATCACCGACTGTGTCACCAACAACAACAGCTGCATGCCTGTCTCTTATACACATCTGAC
>CAJXQV010000156.1 GCA_913058165.1 uncultured Chromatiales bacterium
TCTACACAGAGTAGATCGTCGGCAGCGTCAGATGTGTATAAGAGACAGGTTATGCGGACGTCGGTGACACCCGGATTGCGTATGTCGAGCAAGGGATTGGCTCACCACTGGTATTTATACACGGCAACCCTACTTCCTCGTATCTCTGGCGCAATGTCATGCCGATGTTGGCGCCGTTCGCCCGATGCATTGCTATAGACCTGCCAGGCATGGGCGACTCCGGCAAGCTGGCAACCGGCCCGGATAGCTACCGCTTTAAAGACCATGCGAAAGTATTAGAAGCTTTCCTGCTCAAAATTGGGGCAAATAATGACGTCAGCTTTGTGCTGCATGACTGGGGGTCGGCGTTGGGCTTCGATTGGGCACGACGGCATCCGGAGGCCGTGAAAGGCTTGGCTTATATGGAAGGCTTTGTTACGCCATTGCAGTGGACGGATTGGCCCGAGAGCATCCGCGGCTTGTTTGGTCAGCTGCGCTCGAAACAAGGCGAGGAAATCATTCTTGAAAAGAATTTCTTCATCGAGAAGATACTGCCGGGTTCGATAATGCGGCAGTTGAGCGAAGCCGAGATGGCCGAGTACCGTCGACCCTTCCTGCAAGCCGGCGAAGATCGCCGCCCGATGCTAAGCTGGCCGCGTGAGCTGCCCTTAGACGGCGAGCCGGCGGGTGTTGTCGCGGTTATTACCGCATATGCCGCATGGCTTGCCACCACTGACATCCCAAAGCTGTTCGTCAATGCAGACCCCGGTGCCATACTGATTGGAAGGCAACGTGACTTTTGTCGCGGCTTTAAGAACCAAACCGAAGTGACTGTGCCGGGCATTCACTTTATTCAGGAAGATTCCGCGGTAGAAATCGCGACTGCATTACGAAGCTGGTATGTCAATAAGGTAAAGCAATAGCGTTGTAACAAGGGGTCATCGAATGTCCTATTGGCAAGATAAAATTCTTCCGGCGATGATCGATCGCGGGATGCGTAATGACGTTATGGCTGAACAACGACATAGGGCAGCGCCCTACGCCACCGGTCGTGTGCTCGAAATCGGCATGGGTTCTGGCTTAAACCTACCTCTTTACTCCCCCGAAAAAGTAACGCATATTTTTGGCTTGGAGCCTTCGGCGGCACTCCGTGAAAAAGCCAACGAAATGCTCGACAGCACCACTATTCCAGTGGAATTTTTAGCAGCTGGAGCCGAATCTATTCCACTTGAAAGTCGCAGTGTCGATACTGTGGTCAGCTCCTGGACGCTGTGTTCTATTCCTGATGTTGAAGCGGGGTTGCAGGAAATCCGACGCGTATTAAAACCGGATGGACGCTTTGTTTTTCTGGAACACGGGCGGGCTCCCGACCCGGCTGTTGCTGCATGGCAGCATCGACTGCGTGGGATTAGCCGGCCACTGCTGGGTTGCGACCTGAGTTATCCGATGGACCAGCTTATCCTTGAGGCTGGCTTCGAGTTTCCGCAATTGGAAACTGGATATCTCAAAGGCCCAAGGCTGATCTCGTATCACTATATTGGACAAGCAAAACCTATCTAGGCAGACTGCAACAGTTCGACCAATAGCACATATCCCTTCAGCGACCATGCTGAAGCCTGAATGAGACTCTATTAGGAATATCCGTATGACTACACGCAATAATTTATTCGCACTGGCTGCCGCACTGACTCTTGCGAGCCCTGCCGCATTTGCAGGGGCTCATACTGCAGCAAAAGCAGCACCGGCAACAAAAGCAGCACCGGCAGCAAAAGCAGCTGCGCCCGCAAAAGCAGCTACGCCCGCAACTGCTACAGCAAAAATGCAGCTGACCATTTCAAAGATCCAGGCTGAACGCCAACAGATGTTGGCGGAGAATCTGCCATTGACCGCAGAGCAGGCTCCGGCTTTTTGGAAGACCTACCGTGAGTATTCCAATGAAGCAGGCAAGCTTTTTCAGAAAGAAGGCCAGCTGATGCTGGAATTTATTAACAACTTCGATAACCTAAGCCAAGAGGAGGCAAAGAGTCTTCTTGACGACTTTCTGAAGGTTGAGACCAGTTTTCTGAAACTAAAGAAGAAGTACGTGTCACGCTATCGTAAGGTTCTAAGTGAGACGCAAACGTTTCGGTATTTTCAGATCCAAGCCAAGATCGATGATATTTTAGCCTACGAAATGGGCAAGAATATTCCTATGGTATCAACTAAGTAAGCTCCGGTCTCAAGCTTCAACAACAGGGGCCGAGAGGCTCCTGTTTGTTTTCCGGCTTACGAAATTTTTTTGTGGTGATTGACTAACCAGCGCGTGGTAAAGGTGTCGACGGTGCAGACATCGCAAAGCTCGATAAGCTAGACTAAAAACCTCCATCAAATAAAGAAAAAGCAATAACAATGCCTCAGAACTCCAATAGCACTTCCGGCCAGGGCCCGCTTGCAGGCATTCGCGTGCTCGAAATCGGTCAATTAATTGCTGGTCCTTTTACCGGCTGCTTCCTCGGTTATTTCGGTGCCGAAGTCATTAAGGTTGAGGCGCCGGGTGACGGTGACCCGATACGCAAATGGCGCATGCTGGGCGACGATGGCACCTCATTGTGGTGGCGCAGTCTCGGTCGCAACAAGAAGTGCATTACGGTTAATCTGCGCACCGATGAAGGTCGGGACATCGTGCGTAAGCTGGCCGCTGAGTCTGACGTGCTTATAGAAAACTTCCGCCCCGGCACGATGGAGCGCTGGGGCCTCGGTCCGGAAGACTTACAGACGGATAACCCGGGGCTCATTTACTCGCGCATTTCCGGCTACGGTCAGACCGGCCCTTATTCTGAAAAAACCGGTTTTGCTTCAGTCTGCGAAGGCATTGGTGGCTTCCGGCATTTAAACGGCTTCCCTGATCGCGCACCTGTGCGCCCTAACTTAAGTATGGGCGACACACTGGCGGCGTTGCATGCTGCACTCGGCATTCTGATGGCTGTTGTTAAGAAGCAGAACGACCCTGAACATCGTGGCCAGGTGATTGACGTAGCCATTTATGAAGCGGTCTTCAATCTGATGGAATCCATGGTTCCTGAATACGATTACGGCAAAGAGATCCGTCAATGCTCAGGCTCCACCCTCACCGGCATTGTGCCCACCAACACGTACAGTTGTGCTGATGGCAAATACGTCATCATCGGTGGCAACGGTGATTCAATTTACAAACGACTGATGCATGCGGTTGGTCGTGATGACCTGGGTGAAGACCCGCGTATGGCCAATAACGCCGGACGGGTTGATAACGAACCCGAAATCGATTCGGCAATTGCCGAATGGACCAGCAAGCGCGATTCCGATGAGGTGCTCGATATTATGGCTGAGGCGGAAGTGCCCTCCGGCCCGATCTACGATGTTGCGGACATGATGGCTGACGAGCATTTTCAGGCCCGCGGTTTGTTCGAGAAAGTAGAGGTTAATGGGCAGGAACTTACCATTCCGGCAATCCCCCCATTTTTAAGTGACACCCCTGGCGCCACCCGCTGGCCCGGTCCTGAAGTCGGTTCACACAATCAGGAGATCCTCAGTGATGTGCTGGGCTTCGACGCTGAAACACTGAAGCGCTTCGAGTCTGAAGGCATTATCTAAGCATCAAATTGGGCTTTGGTCCATTCAATAAGCTGCTGCCGGGTATCGATGTCATGCGACAACGGTGATGACTTTTTCTGCTTGCAGTATTCCCAATACTTACCCGTAATTCCGGCAATATCCGGCGATGCCGCGAGATAAACATAGGTCTGTGCCGATTTCTCCGGGTCGGCAAAAAAAGGCCGGAACACTTTCACAACGAATTTGATGAATCCGCGGCAGTGGCGAAATACGTCAGTACCGACGAAATAACCGGGTGACACGGCATTAAATGTAACCTCTGCGGCAGGTACCTGCTCCGCCCATGCGTAGGTCGCATAGACCATGGCCAGTTTGGCGCGATGATAGGCTTGAAAAGCACCGGTATTGGCGTAACGCTCGCCCTTCCAGATTTTACTGCAGGCCATATCGGCAAAGTCGATTCCTGGCCCTGCTCTGTGCGCATCGGACGATATCTGAATAACCCTTGATCTGTCTCTTATACACATCTCCGAGCC
>CAJXQV010000157.1 GCA_913058165.1 uncultured Chromatiales bacterium
GGCTCGGAGATGTGTATAAGAGACAGTATCAGCATCATGCCAATACCCAGGCGCAAGCCGCCTGCTCCGCACAATTAATTCGCCACAGAAAGCGCTGGGCTGATTATTGTTGCCCCGCAACTCCACCTGGGTGCCACTAACCGGCTTACCAATAGGAACCACACCCTGTGGAATTGAGCTGCCGGGCTGTGCAATAAACTGCAAGGCGGTGGTCGACTCGGATGGCCCAAGACCGTTAATAAACAAGGCACTCTCAGCAAAGCGATTACGAAATAGCGCAAAGTCGGCCGCAGTGGCTTCTTCACCGCCCAGAACCAATGCACGCACATCAGGCAGCACAGCTGTTTCCTGCATCAGCAAGCGGAATACTGTCGGCGTAGCATGCAGCACAGACACATCAAGTGACAGCAATGCGGCTAAGGGTGTCACCTCTTCGCGCAAGTCCACCGGGCACACACAGGCCCCGGTAATTAGCCCTGCATAAATATCCATTATTGCCGCATCAAAACCGTAAGCCGCAAGTAACGACAAACGATCACTTGCGCTCAACGACAATGACTTGGCATAACAATTGATATGCGCCTGCAGGTTTGCGGCTGTTTGCGGCACACCCTTGGCTTTTCCGGTAGTGCCCGAGGTGTACAAAATATACGCAGGCTGGTCCGGTGATCCGCATTGAGACGGTGACACCCATTCGCACGTCGCCCATGCGGCAGAGTTTGCAACCGAAAAAGTAATTTGCTGTAACGCTGTTGAAGCCACAGACAACTGATCAATGAGACGCTGATGATCACCTGCTGTAACCACTGCAGTTATGCCGGCATCGCTGCAAATAGCCTGAAGGCGCTGAACCGGAAGCTTCGGATCCAACGGCACCCAAGTTTTGTTCAATAGACTCATCGCGGCAATTGCCGCCACGGTGAGCGCATCGTGATTCAGCATTAAGCCAACCGGGCCAGCGTGCTCCGACAACGCGTCAGCGAGCTCAGTCGCACAACCGCCCAACTGGCGATAGTTCAATGCAAGTACACCATCATCGCAGGCAATAGCATCACCCTGCTGCATCACAATAGCAGCCAGATGTGTCGCCAGAACCGGGGCACTTGCACTACTCTCCGGCAACTCAGCCAGAGCCTGCAAACCGCCGGGCAATGGCAACTGAGTTAAGCGCTGAAGCGGATCAGCAACAACAGCTGTAAGCAATTCGGCATAGGCCGCGAGCAAACGGGTAATCGTTGCGGCGGTGAACAGATCGGTGCTGTACTCCATACCAATGAGCATGCCGCTGTCACGCTCATGCACGGCCACATTCAAGTCAAACTTCGCGGTGCCGCTGGCCAAAGAAAATGCATTTGCACTAAGACCCGGCAAAGACACCCGGCTATGCGGTTCGTTGTGCAGGTTAAACATCACCTGCACCAGCGGTGGATAAGCAGGGTTCCGTTCCGGCTGCAACTCTTCTACCAGCTTCTCAAATGGCACTTCCTGAGACTCGAAAGCCTCCAATGCGGTTTGACGCAGAGACTGCAGAAAGTCACTAAAACGGGGATTACCACTAAGATCAGAACGCAGCACAAGCGTGTTCAGAAAGAAGCCGACCTGCGCCTCCAACTCAGTGCGCTGGCGCCCTGCTACGGGCGTACCCACCACAATATCTTCGCTGCCGGCGTAACGCGCCAACAGCACTTTGAATGCAGCCAGCAACAGCATGAACGTACTGCAACCCTGTGTGCCGGCGAGTACAGATAATGCTTCACTCAGGGTTTTCGGCAGCTCCAAATTCAACCATGCCCCAGCGTAACTCTGCGTGGCCGGCCGCGGATAGTCAGCAGCGAGACTCAGCAGTGGCGGCATGCCATTAAGTTGCTTGCGCCAATAACTTAGCTGCTGCGGAAACTCACTGCCCGCCAACCATTCACGTTGCCAGATTGCATAGTCAGCATATTGCACGGCAAGTTCAGGCAAGGCAGGCAGTACCGAAGTCTTATTGCAGTAGTGCGCATAGAGCACCGACAACTCACGGTAGATAACACCCATAGACCAGCCGTCAGACACAATATGATGCATCAGCAGCAACAGCACATGATCGTCTGCAGCCACCTGAAATAAGTCGGCGCGAATCAACGGGCCTTGTTGCAAATCAAATGGGCGCGCAATTAACTCACGCAGTTCGGTTTCCAGGCGAGCATCGTCTGCGCCGGAACAACGGCGCAATGTTATCGGCAGTGACTGATTTGGCATCACCAGCTGCAATGGATCACCGCCGCTTGCCGCAAATCGTGTGCGCAATGATTCGTGGCGATTCAACAACGCATCCAGCGCCGCCTGCAATGCGGGCAGATTTAAGTCGCCCTGTAAACGCACCAGCCAAGGCAAATTAAACGTGCTATTGCCCGGGCGAAGTTGATCCAAAAACCACAGACGTTTCTGGGCAAATGACAATGGCGGCAGATCAGTGCTGCTGCGCCGGCGAATAGTTTGCGATGCGGGGCGTTGTTTATGACTGGCCATCGCTTGCAACAACGCAGCCGGGTTCGGGTTATTAAATAACAGGCGCAGCGGCACATCCGCATTGAACTGATTACGAATCCGAGCCACCACACGGGTTGCGAGCAATGAATGTCCACCTAAAGCAAAGAAGTCATCATCGAGTCCGACTTGCGCCACACCAAGCACATCGGCCCAGATGTTTACCATCTGCTGTTCGGGCTCCGATTCTGCCGGCCGATAACCCACAGTGGCACTTTGGGTGTCGGGGTCCGGCAACTGCTGCCTGTCGATTTTGCCATTCGTCGTGAGCGGTAATGCCGGCAACATGACGTAAAACCCTGGAACCATGTAATCGGGCAAGCGACTCTGTAAAAACTGCTTCAGTTCTGCTGAAGCAATCGTTTCGCTTGTGACACACCATGCAATTAATGCAAGCGGACTGTCGTTGTTGCTTGCTATTGCACGGGCCAGAACCACGCAGTTATCAACTGCAGGATGCTCAAGCAAGGCGGCCGCCGTTTCAGCAGGTTCGAGACGATGACCGCGTAATTTAATTTGCTCATCGGCCCGGCCTAAGTATTCGATATTGCCATCGGCCAGATAACGGCCGCGGTCACCGGTGTTATACAGGCGACCGGCAGCAAACGGGTTGGCACTGAAGGCCTCTGACTCTTGACCGAGATACCCGCGGGCAACGCCAAAACCACCGATGTAAAGATCACCCGGCACCCCGTGTGGCTGCGAGCGCCGCTGCGCGTCCAAAACATAGACCACAACACCCGGCAATGGTCGGCCAATGGGTATGTCGTGCCGCGAATCCGGGTTTTGATGGGTGAGTTCAAACCAGGTGGCAGCAATAGATGCTTCGGTCGGACCATAGGTATTGAGTAACTGCACCCGCGAACCCAAAATCTGCTGCCAGCGGCGCCAGTTTTCGAGCAGTACTTTTTCGCCGCCAATGATGACGGTGTGCAAATCATCCCAACAGCCAAGTTGGGCCGTCCATTCATTCCAGTAGGCGGTGGGTAAACTCACCCAGCTAATATGACGGGTCTTACAAAATTCAATAAACTCAGCAATCGACGGTGCCGGCCCAATCTCACGTAATACCAGAGTCGCACCGCCTGCGAAAGCGACGAACATCTCTTCAATCGAAATATCAAAGTTCAGGGACGCAAATTGCAGCACCTTACTTTTTGCAGTGACGTCAGTCTCACGTGCAAGCTGCTGCACGTAATGAGTCAAGCCACCGTGCTCCAACAACACCGCTTTCGGTATGCCGGTAGAGCCCGAGGTAAACAGCACGCAGGCTGCAGATGTCGCAACCGGTTCAGTCGTTGATGCCAGCGTTGCAGATGCCGTCACAGTTAATTTATCCAGCAGCAATGTCTCGTAAGCAGCCGGCAGCAACGCAACACTATCGCTATGCACAAGCACGATAGAGGGATCAGCAACCGCAAGCATCTGCGCCAAACGTTCGGCAGGATAATCGGGGTCTAACGGCAGCCAGCACGCCCCCGCCTTTAGCACACCGAGTACTGTCTCTTATACACATCTGACGCTGCCGACGATCTACT
>CAJXQV010000158.1 GCA_913058165.1 uncultured Chromatiales bacterium
GCAGCGTCAGATGTGTATAAGAGACAGCGCAATGCCCTGATAGTCAAATCCCGGATGATCGTAAAAACGATCGTCTTCGGCAGCAAGAAAGGCATTGGATACACGCTGAGGGATAAGTTCAAACGGCACCGGTTGGCGCCGGCGCTCGCCAAATTGCTCAATCAGCCGGCCATCGCGGGTGTAGATACGCAGCGGGACCTGCAGTTTTACATCACGAATCGTGTCGGCTGAGGGCAAGCCCGGCGCAAGGTAGTAATAGCTGCCCATCGCGATGGCCAGCCCAACAATAACGCCGCTAGCACCAAGTGCCAGCAGTACCGGAATAAGTTGTTTTGCGACTTTCATCAAAGTTTTGGAACCAGTCCCTTGCCCATGCCGAGATGATTATGCATATTAATTGGAGAAAGTGGGCAAACCCATTGAAATATGGGTATGCACCGCTTGTGTTTTAAGTCTGCCGTCCCAATACGGCAGTAATGCGCAACCTATGACTGCGGAATCGCCGGAGACGCGCTTGACGTGTGGCACGCCGAAATATTTTGGCAGCCCCCGTAATATAGCCGCTGAAGGCCTTATGAAACCTCGTTTTGTGGGTCACCCACCTGTGTTAGTGCTCTTTTTCTGGCGAAGTGCCAAGACGGTAAGAAAAATCACATTTACATTAGTTTTGTCGGTGATATATAGTGAATAGCTATTCCACTTTCTATTTAGGTTTGTTGCACAAGGTTACGACTTAAAAGGGAATTGTCAAATGTTCGGTTCGCGAAAGCAGGCTCTTATAGGCCTTGATATTACAACCTCGTCGATAAAATTGATCGAACTTGCTGAATCGGGCGGGCGTTATCGTGTGGAGTGTTATTCGGCAGAGCCTACTCCGCCGAATTCCATTACTGAAAAGTCCATTGTTGATGCCGATGCGGTAGGTGACGCGATTCGCCGTGCAGTAAAGCGATCGGCCACCCGCGCTTCGGAAGTGGCGATCGCAATTAGCGGCGATGCAGCCATCACCAAAGTTATCCAGATGCCGGGTGGTCTCAGCGACAACGAATTGGAGTCGCGGGTCGAGATTCAGGCCGATCAATACATTCCTTTCCCTATGGATGAAGTCAGCTTCGACTTTCAAGTTATGGGCGAGAGTCAAAATGATCCGGAGCTGCTCGATATTCTTCTCGTCGCAACCCGTACCGAAAATGTTGATCAGCGCCGCGCGGCGGTAGAGGCTGCTGGCTTGATACCACGGGTTGTAGATATTGAAGCTTTCGCGCTGGAAAACGCCTGTGCCTTAATGACCCATCAGATGCCTGAAGGCGGTATGGATCGCCTGGTCGCGGTCGTCGACTTCGGCGCCAGTATCAGCACATTTAGCGTTTTGGAGAACCTCCGGGTTGTCTATACGCGTGACTTTGGGTTTGGCGGCCAACAGTTGACCGAAGAGATTATGCGCATCTACGGCCTGAGCCTTGAGGATGCAGGCCGTGCGAAGAAGGAAGGCGGTCTTCCGAGTAACTATCAGCCTGAAGTGTTGGATCCGTTTGTTGACGACATGACTCAGCAGGTGAGTCGTTCGCTGCAGTTCTTTCTGGCTTCCGGCAGTGGTCGCGAGCAGCCTGATCAGATTCTGGTGTGTGGGGGTTGCGCCAATATCCCCGGTGTAGCTGAACTGATTGCCAGCAAGGTGGGTATTCCGACCGAAATTGGCAATCCGCTGGGCCAGATGAAAGTGTCTTCCCGAGCGAGGTCACAAGGTGTAAACCTCGACGCGACGGCCTTGCTGACCTCTTGCGGACTCGCGCTGAGGAGCTTCGACTGAATGCCAAGAATTAACCTATTGCCCTGGCGCGAAGAACTGCGCGATCAAAGACGCAACCAATTTTATGCTGTGATGGCCGGAGCTATCGCTGCTGCGGGGCTTGTCGTATTCATCGGCGTGCTGGTAATGAATACCATAATTGGTCATCAGACCGGCCGCAATGATGTTCTCAAAGAAGAGATGAAGTTATTGGATATGAGGATTGCAGAAATCAAAAGTCTGGAATCTAAGAAGGATCGCTTAGTTGAGCGTATGCAGATTATTGAACAGTTGCAGCAGAGCCGTCCTGAAGTTGTGCATCTGTTTGCAGAAATGGTGACTGCAGTACCTGATGGTGTTTATCTGACTGAGATTAAACAGTCAGGTACATCACTCAGTATTGACGGCGCAGCCGAATCGAACACCCGTGTTTCTGCGCTCATGCGTAACGTCGATAAGTCAGGCTGGTTAATGGCACCTGATCTTAAAATTGTCGAGGTTATGAAGGGCAGCGATCGCTCCCAGGGCTCTCTGGGCAGTCGTTTCTCGATTCGTGCTCGTCAGATCACTGCGGCGGAACCTGGTGAGGATGCCTCATGAAAGAATTCAAAATGAATGTGCTTGAGGAACTGCAGAATCTCGATATCAACCAGATCGGTCGTTGGCCCCTTTTGTTCCGTGCAGTCTTTGTTGGACTGGCATTTATGGTTGCTACGGCGGGTGGTTATTACTACTTTGTATTTGAGCAGAAGCTGCCGGTTCTTGAGAGTGCTCAGGCTGAAGAGCTGGAACTGCGTATAGGTTTCGAAGCGAAGCAGCGAAAAGCCGCAAACCTCAATGCTTACAAAGAACAGCTTATCGATATTGAGCGATCGTTTGGCACAATGTTGCAGCAGCTTCCGGGTAAAACCGAAATTCCGAACCTGTTAGTTGATATCTCGCAAACCGGCCTGGCAGCTGGCTTAGATGAGAAGCTTTTTAAACCAGAAAATGAGATTCGGAAAGGATTCTACGCAGAAAAGCCGATCCGAATTGTGGTTAATGGCTCATACCATGAGTTTGGCAACTTTGTTAGCGACATTGCAGCTTTGCCGCGAATTGTGACGCTGCACGATATCGATATTTCACCGGTTACGGGCGACGATGGCAATGAGTTGGTGCTAACGGTATTGGCCAAAACATATCGTTATCTCGATGAGAACGAGGCGGAAGACTAATCATGATATCGATTAGAAATATTCAACACATCTTGTTAGCGGGCGCTGCAGTTATGTTGGTGGCTTGTTCGGGCAGTAAGAATGATGAACTGATGGTTTACATTGATAAGGTTAAGGCGCGCCCCGGCGGCCGTATTGAGCCTTTGCCGCAGATCAAGCCTTACGAGACATTTCGCTATGACGCGGGAGACCTGCGTTCACCGTTTGTCTATAACCGCCCGAAAGCTAAGGGTCGCAGTGACGGTCCGCGTCCTGAGCAGAACCGCAGTAAAGAGTATCTGGAGCAGTTTCCGCTCGATACCCTCGATATGGTTGGTATATTGAACCGTGGCGATAGTCACTACGCATTGCTGAAAACTTCTGATGGTTTGGTTCATCGGATTAGCGTAGGCAATTATATTGGTCAGAACGAAGGTCGGGTGCTTTTTATATCCGAATCTTCAATTGACGTAGAAGAATTGGTTGCAGACGGTGTGGGCTCTTTTTATAAGCGTCCGGCATCGATAGGGCTAGGTGAATAATGGTTTTCTTAAATGATGCCCCATCGGGGTTTGCAGGAGTAGCAACGATGAGTAAAGCTAAGCGAATTCGTGCTGTGGGGCCCCTGCGCAAGGTGGTCTCAGTAATGGTGCATATGCCTGTCTCTTCGCTGCTTAGTGCGACTGCCGCGGGCGCCCAGGACGGGGTTAACCAACTCAAGAATATCGATGTTCGGGCTCTGGCCGGAAACAAGCTGGAGTTGCGGCTTGAAATGACAGGCCCTGCTCCGGAGCCTCTTACTTTTACTATCGATGAGCCCGCGCGTATTGCGCTGGATCTGCCGGGAACATCTTCCGCGCTAAAAAACCGCCGTCAGGATGTAGGCAAGGGCGCGCTTGATACCATTCTTGTCGCCGAGGCCGGCAATCGTACCCGCGTTGTTTTGAATCTCGACAAACTGGTCGCGTATGAGACCCGCGTCGAAGGTAATAGCATTTATGTAACGCTTGAGTCTGCGGCTAAGAGCCTGTCTCTTATACACATCTGACGCTGCCGACGATCTACTCTGTGTAGAT
>CAJXQV010000159.1 GCA_913058165.1 uncultured Chromatiales bacterium
AATACCGCCCGCAGAGCCTCGAGGTTATCGAGCGGAGATACCAGCGTATCCTGCATAACTCCCGGAGTGATTCCGGCGCTGCCTGCTGTTGCGGTTGCGGCCAATCCAGATCCTGAATCGATGAGCATGGCATCGCTGTGACCATGATAGCAGCCGGAAAATTTTAATATTTTGTCGCGACTGGTGGCGGCACGCGCAAGCCTCAGTGCCGACATCACGGCTTCGGTGCCGGAGCTGACAAAGCGAATACTGTCGACCCATGGAATGGAGCCGGTGATGAGTTCTGCGAGCTGCAGCGATGCAGTTTCAGCAGCACCATAACTCCAGCCGGTTTCCAGTGCTTCACTCGCTGCTCTATATACGGTGGGGTCGGAGTGACCGTGGATGAGCGGACCAAATGCCATGCAGTAGTCGGTGTAACTGACGCCGTCGACATCGACCAGCTGTGAGCCGAATGCTGAATCGATAAAAATCGGATGGGCATAAACCGAGCGCAGTGAGCGCACCGGAGAGTGCACGCCGCCAGGTGTGACCTTGCGGGATCGAGCGAAAAAATCGGCAGATTGGGTCATGGTATCGGGGCTTTTAAGGTTTGCTGCTGAGCCACTCCGGCGCGAACCGGGCGTTATAAGAAATAATGATGCTGGCGCCTGCACGGACAAATGCTGTCCAGGTTTCAAGATTGCTTTGTGCGCGGTCGGCGAGTTGTTCTCTGGCAAGTAATTCAAGCGCAGCGCATTCACCGCTGGTTTGATACACAGCCCATGGCAATGGAATTTCGGCCGACAAATCAGACAGTACATCGAGGTATGGAAGACCGGGTTTCACCATGAGAATATCGGCGCCTTCATCTGCATCACGCGCAGAACTTAATAAAGCATCATTCGGTCGTGCTGGGTCGATCTGATAGCTGGAGCGGTCGGTGAGTCGGTTATCCGGCGCTGGTGAAGAATCTGCAGCCAAGCGGAACGGACCGTAAAAGCCGGAATGGAATTTTGCCGAGTAGCTCATAATAACCGTACGTTCGAGGCCAGCGGAATCAAGTGCATCGCGGATGGCGGCAACGCGTCCGTCCATCATATCGCTGGGTGCCACACAATCGGCCCCGGCCGCCGCGTAACTTACGGCGGCATTGCTCAGGGCGGTGACCGTATCGCCATTGAGTACATGATCGCCATCGTTATTCAGTACACCACAGTGACCGTGTTCGGTAGAAGAACACAGGCAGACGTCTACCGCTAACCAGATGCCTTGCCCGAAGTGCTGTTTGAGTGCGTGGACCTGCGTGCTTAAAAAGCTAAAATCAAAGTTATGCAAGGCTTTGGCTTCGGGTACGCCGAACAGCAGAAATTTACTAATGCCAGCTGCCAGATCGGCTTCCACTTGAGCAATCAGTGATGCAGTCGTTTCACGGTATACCGCATTAAGTCCGGGTACGGCTTGTTTCTCGGTGATGCCTTCGATTACAAACAAGGGCTGCACAAATTGCTCGGCCGATACCCGCACTTCGCGCGTGAGTTCGCGGATGTGACTGTTTTGTCTCAGGCGTCGATGTGACAATGGTGCGTCGCTGCTAATGCTCATGAGTTAATCCACTTTCGCCAGTGTTTGCGCGATGGAAACACATCCACCGTCCAGACACCATATTCCTGCAATTGGCGCAGGGTTTTACCCGCGCCACAGGCATGGTGAGCATGGTCAGGAACCATGGGTTCCATAGCCAGATACTCATTAAAACTGTTCCAGTAAAAATGACTGCAGGCTCTGAGCGTATCTTCCAATTCTATTGGACGAAGTTCGGCGGTCTCGATGCGGTAGGTGGAAACCACATGACCTATGCCCGAGCTCTCCCAGCTGCTCTCCGCATCGGCATGGGTGAGGGCGATCCACTTGCTGAGCGGTGGAAGTTGGAGTACCGCGGTGGCGAGTTCTGATTTTACCGAATCAAAGCTCAGGTTCTCGGCGCAGCCTTCAATCCAAATACCTCGCGCCGCAAGCTTTTCCCAGCTCATGATACCGCTGGTCCATATGCGCTCGGGCAGTTTCGGCTGTCCAGACTCAGGCAGCGCGCGATGGTGCGCAATAAAGACAGCAGGTTTGTTGCTAAGATCTGCGGGCACCGGCAGCGTCCGGCGTTGACGGAAACCTTCTGGAAGCGGTTCGTCAAAGGCTTTGCACTTGCCGGGAGGAACCGGGGCGAGCCAATGCAGTTGGGTGTCAGCGTAGACACCACCCTGGTCGCCGGGGTTAATCCACAGGAGCACATTAAGTAGCGGATGCAGAATAGCCGTCGCGCTGTAACGAGCCCGCTGCTCTTCATCAAGATCGGCCAGCAACGCTCTTTCGGTCATAACGATTTTGGCGGTTTCTTCATCGAGCAAACTGCTAAGTAACAATCGGGTCTCGGCATCATCGTGCCGGCACTCTATGGCGAGAGCCGCCTGACCGGGTGCGCAGGGAAATTCGCTGATCGGCAATACCATCCAACGCAGATTTTTGAGCAATGGTTCGATAATTGCTCGTCCATCGGCATCATTGAACAGCCGGTTAAGTCCAGCCATGGCGAGCACTACGCCATCGAGCGCATCGTCGGCGTTATCCTTTAAGCGCAGCAGTCGCTGGTCCACGGGGCCGCGAATGGCCTTTGGTTCAATAATTGCTGTGTTGCTATCGTGTGGCAATGCCATGGGCAAGAAACGTTGAATGCCTGCGCCACGCCGAGCTGAAGACGTGCCAATTTTAAGTGGTTCGCCGCGCCGGATTTTTTGGACAACGTCGGCGCGAAACAGTACTGCATCGCGCGGGTTTTCGCGTTCGGGGATGGCCGCAATAGAAATGCCTTCTGGTCGCACTAGTGGCAAATCTTTTAGTGAATGGACGCAAAAATCGATATCGCCATTGAGCAGCGCTGTATCGAGTTCAGCACTGAAAAAATTAGGGTCTTTAACATCCGTGAGTGGTGTCTGCTGATCTTTGTCACCACGGGTTACGAACTCGATAATTTTAACGGCCACCGTCGGGTGATCTGCTTCAAGTGCTGCTTTAATTAGTCGACTTTGTGCGACCGCCAATGGTGACCGGCGGGTGCCAAGTTTTAGCATGCGTTGACGCGCGGTGTTCTGGACAGGGTCCGACATCAGGCTGAGACCTTAGCGCTGACTTGCGGGGCTACTTTTTTTTCGTTGACCAGTTGGGTATTAAACGCTGTTTTTGCGCGACGCTCGGCATGCTCGGCACACGCGGCCTGTGCGCGCTGTAACTGCAGGTTACGGATATTGGTTTGTGAACGACGCAGATCAAACACATGGTCCAGCGTTAACAGCTTTCTAGTGGCGGCCCATATGCCTGGAAGTTCTCGCCGTAAGCTGAGATGCAGTATGGCTTCCATGGGGTATTCGGCGAGTAAGCGGGTCCAGCGATGATCGTTGGTGGTGTCGGGTGGTGTGGTCAGAATGACCACAGTTGCCCAGTCCGCAGCCTCTGCGCTTTGGTCAGGTTCAAAGACATTGTCAGCCCATACCGGTGCATCGACCGGGAGCCGGTAATTCCATAGACCAACATTCAAGTTTCGAAAAAACGGCAGCATCGATTGAGTCAGTTCGCCCGAGCCGACAAACAGAATTCGTGCCCGTGAGTCAGGCTGTAATAGCTTGCGGGCGAGCGAGCCATAGGAATTACCGCCTAAGCCCTGCAAATGTTCATGGCGAATGGCTTTGCTATCGTTCAGCAGGCTTTGGATGACTGGCTGCAGGTGTGCAATATCTTCGCGACGCAGATGTTTAGTGCACTCTGACCAGGCGCTTTTTATCTGGCCGAGCACGTTGGTTTCTGCAGGAATTGCGCTGTGCAGTCCGGTGGAAACTTCGAGCAGAAACTTGTAAGCATCTTTGCCGCGAAACAACTCCAGCGCATTGCCCGCAGCGTAGCCATTAATACTATCAGCTAAATTCGGTGTTGCCGGGATAGCAAGTTGCCGCATGCATGTATCGAGAAAAAAGCCGGGTGCATCCGGGCTCGGGCAGTCGATCAGCCAGTTGCTGTCTCTTATACACATCTCCGAG
>CAJXQV010000160.1 GCA_913058165.1 uncultured Chromatiales bacterium
CGTGGGCTCGGAGATGTGTATAAGAGACAGGTTCTACGCTAGAGGGTTATAGCTTTTCGTAAAACCCTTACGACTGCACAACGGACCACAGGCAAAACCCTACTCACGACACCGATTTTTTATGATCCTGTAATAGCGCATGGCATTTATGTCTGCCATCCAGGTGAAAAGTAATCTGCTATGAACGGAAAGTTGTAGGGGTACGGGGGGATGTGAGCTGCGAGCACACAAAGGGTATCCTACCTATTTCTGCACTTCAGAAACCATTTTTGCCAGGTCTACCAATGAATTCGCTTCCATTTTTGCGAGAATATTCCTTCTGTGAACCTCGACCGTCCTGCTACTGATATCAAGAATGCGCGCGATCATTTTGTTTGATTTCCCCTCAGTGATCCAGGTCAGCACCTCACGTTCACGTGCTGTTAGCCGTTTTAGTCGTTGATCGATATCAGAGAACTGCAATTGCTCATAACGGCGCTGCAAATCTACTTCTAGCGCCTTCCTGACACAGCTTAACAATAAGTCTATCTGAGGCGGCTTTTCTATGAAATCCACAGCGCCGGCCTTCAGCATCTCGACAGCATTTGCAACGGTTGCATTTCCGGTCAGAAAAATCACTGGAGTCCTGTTGCCTCGCGCAATTATGGCCTCCATCAACTCAAGGCCATTGATGTCAGGCATCCCAATATCAAGCAGCAGGCATCCTGGGTTGTCCGGACTGTAGGTCAGCATGAATTCGCGGGGGGACGTGTAGGTTTTGACCTTAATATGCGCGCCTTCAAGGATGTCGCTGAGAACCTTGCAGATATCCGGTTCATCATCGATAACGTATACCGTTGGCTCGGTTGGCATAGCCTCTCCTTGATGTTATGGCCTAAATTATAGTCTCGACCTAGGCTCATGCACAGCATACAACGTTCGGGTGACAAGAGTCATCGCGCTCATCTGAATTGTCGTTTCAGGCAAGCCGATTGGTGGGTTCGCCCTTCTTGTACGCTCGAATATTGGCGACAATCTCATTGACTGCGCGCTGGCGCGATTCGATAGCTGCCCAGGCAATGTGCGGCGTAATCAGCAGGTTGGATAAGCGCTTTTCCAGCAGTGGGTCGCCGTCAACTGGGGGCTCGACTGGCAGTACATCGATACCGGCACCACCAATTTCTCCGGCTTTCAATGCATCCATGAGCGCCCGGCTGTCGACAAGTCCGCCACGGGATGTATTGATGAGCAGCGAGTCATCGGGCATCTTGTCGAGGGCCTCAGCATCGATCAGGTTTCGGGTGCTGTCTGTAAGTGGACAGTGCAAAGAGACAATGTCGGCCTGCGCTAAAAATTTGGCCCATGGCACTCGTGGTATAAAACTGTCATCGCTCTTTCGACCCGGCAGTTCGGCAGCGATAACCCGCATCCCGAAAGCTTCACCAACGTTGGCAACAGCGCGACCAAGCGCACCTGCACCGACAATGCCCAGGGTCTTACTGTGCAGCTCCCGGCTGCTAAGATTGAGCATGCAAAACTGCTCACTTTGTTGCCATTCACCTTTGGCGATGAGGTCTTGCCAGGCACCGGTGCGTTGAGTGAGATCCAGAATATATGAGAACACCTGCTGCACCACCGATGCCGTACAGTAGTTGCGGATGTTGCATACGGTAATGCCATGAGTCTTGGCTGCAGCCAGATCAATATTGTCGCAACCGGTTGCCGCCACACAGATAAGTTTGAGTTTTTCGGCCTTTAGTAATGCGGCTGAATTGAGGGGCACTTTATTTACGACAATAACTTCGACATTCTGAATTCGCTCAATAACCTGATCCGGTGTTGTAGCTGAATACAGTTTTATGTCGGGCAGTTCGTCTCTCAGCTTATTGACGTTGATGTCTTCGGGGCCGAGGGTGTTGAAGTCCAGAAAGGCTGATTGCATTAACTTTTGGTATCCATGGTTGTCGCAGGGATCAGCTCATCACTTGTATCAGCGCTGGTCTGATGCCAACTTGCCTGTTAAGCCTGTGCCCGACCGTAACCTATCGGTTAACTAGGCTCAACCAGCCGTCTGTAGGCCGCGTGCGATGCCATTAATGCTAGCAAGCAGTGCATCCAATAGGTTGCCGTTATTGCAGCCTTCGGCACGCCAGCGTTTGAGCAGTTCGACCTGGAGCAGGCTCATCGGGTCAACATAGGGGTTACGCAGCCTGATTGAGCGGCGCAGCGTCGCATTTTTATCGAGCAACCCTTCCTGCTCGCGAATTGCCAGTACGTGCTTTACCGTGAGATCGTATTCCGCCCTAATTTCCGGGTAGAACTTGTCATGGAGGTCGCCGGCAAGCATGGAGTAACTGCGCGCAATATCCAGATCGGCAATGGCCAATGCAGTCTGTGCATCAGTTAGCAAGAGGTTAAAGAAAGGCCACTCGCGCGCCATAGTTCTTAGCGTGTCGATGCCGTGTTCCTGCATAGCTGCATCCAGCCCGCTGCCTGCACCATACCAGCTCGGCAACATATGACGACTTTGGGTCCAGGCAAAACTCCAGGGTACTGGTTGTCGCCCGTTCGGCATCGGGCCTAGTTCGTCGGCTTCTTCTTTGGATGTGTCGGTGCCTAGTCGAAATCGTTCGATCACATCGACCGGTGTGGCCAGTCTGAAGTAATCGTGAAAGTGTTCCGTTTCAAACACCAGTGTTTGGTATTTCTTGCGACTTTCGTTGCCGGCAATGTTCATGATGCTGCTCCAGAAATCAATCTGGGCACTATCGCGTTTTTCAGGAATGCCTGTGCTTAACGCTACCGTGCTGAAAGTTTTTTCCATGGTTCTTGCAGCAATGCCACGCACGCCATAACGCGCGTTTACTGCTTCGCCATTTTCGGTGGCGTGCAGTCTGCCGTAGCTCACGGAATCTGCTTTTCTGTCTCTGGCAGCAGTGCCACTGCGACCATGAAATATTGTGGCCTTAATGTTGGTGCTGTCGAAGACATCCACCAGCGTATTCCTGGCCCACTGCAACGCCCAGCGCGAGGACATAAAGCCACCTTCTACGCTGTACTCTGAGTTGCCAATCATTACTGTTTGGTAGTTGCCCCTGCCACTAAGGTGGTTTCGGTAGGATTCATCATTGATCAGCTGGCGTACGATGCCGGGCCCTTGTGCGAGCTCCGATATGGTTTCAAACAATGGCGTCACGTCGAGTCTGACATTGCCGTTCCGGCTGCGCAGGTCACCCCATGAGCCAAGCAACAGCGCCGCCATAACGTCATCGACACCCCTGCAGTTACTCACAATAAACGAGCCTATCGCGCGTTTGCCATAGCGTCGTCGACAGTAGGACAGCGTCTGAAACACTGCCAGTGTTCGCTTGGTGTCATTGGTCAGCGTGTCACTGGGTGATTCATTGGTGTTTAACGCATTACGGATCGTTTCGAGCCTTTCTCCCTCAGTTTGCTTGACCCAGTCAGTTTTTTCCAGCGCGCAACCGACCACTTCTTGAAGGTCTCTCGCATTTTGCCGGATATCCAGCGACAGCATATAGAAACCAAAGGTTTCAACGCGCCGGATTAGTCGCTCTATGGCAAATAGACCGGCATTTTGCCCCCGGTGATTCCGGAGGCTAGTAGCGATTAATTGCAGGTCATCAATGAGCTGTTCGGCGGACTCATACGGAAAGATGTCATCGTCATAAGTCGATTGCAGTCGCTCGACAATTAAACGAAGAAAGAGTCGATAGGGCATGTCCCGATAACGGTGCGTCAGGTTACCCCGTGCCCGTGGGAACTGACTGCTGTAACGTTCTATGTGTTCTTTGATTCTAATATCAACACCAACCCGGCTTTCACTCTGGCTGAGTTTCTCGGCCAGCATCGTGCACTCTTTATGGTAGAGGTCAAGAATTAGTGAGCGCTGACGGGCGAGCGTCTCGCGAATTGTTCGGGCCGTGATGTTGTGATTGTTGGCGATGTCGCCGCCTACCCAGGAGCCGAACTGAAAAAAAGTTTTGATGCGGGTGTTTTCCGCTTCCTGCCCATAGGCTGTCTCTTATA
>CAJXQV010000161.1 GCA_913058165.1 uncultured Chromatiales bacterium
AGCGTCAGATGTGTATAAGAGACAGGCACAGAAGCAGAGGGCAGAATAGAAGAAATCTTTGCTCGCCGAGGTGATCGCCTTAATGCTGGCGACCCAATACTAAAACTCGATATGCGTGATCGGCAAGCGCGGGTCGACCAGGCAAAAGCCGGCGTGAACGAACATCAAACACGCTACGACGGCCAGCAAAGCTTGAAAAAAGACGGCTACGCTTCCGATGCCCAAATGGCCGAAACACTCGCGAAACTGGAAACTGCACGGGCCGAATATACCCGCGCAAAACTTGATTTGGCCAACATGACTATCCGCGCTCCATTCAGTGGCACGTTACAGGACAGAACGGTTGAAATTGGCGACTTCGTGCGCGCTGGCGATACGGTGGGCACCTTTGTTGATAACACCACTATCATCATCACCGGCAGCGTTGCCGAGCGCGATGCCGGCAACGTAAAAGTTGGCGACATGGCCAACGCCACGCTGGTAACAGGACAGAATGTCAGCGGCGATATCCGTTACGTGTCACAGGTAGCGCAGCGCGAAACCCGGACGTTCGTGGTTGAATTGGAAATACCGAATCCCGATGGCTCACTGCCGGCTGGCGTAACTGCCGAAATGCGTATTTCAACTGGCGAAGTATTGGCTCATCAAATGTCTCCTGCCCTACTCTCACTTAGCAGTGACGGTTCATTAGGCGTTAACACCGTGGATGAATTCGGCCGTGTGCAGTTTTATCCGGTGGATATCGTTCAGTCCGGCAATGACGGCACTTGGGTATCCGGTCTACCGAAAACGGTACAGTTGATTGTTGTTGGTCAGGGCTATGTTTCTGAAGGGCAGCAGGTTGATGCGGTTTCCATGACCTCAGACACCGCAATGGCTTCAGGAAGCAGCAGCGAGTTGGAGACGCTCAAATGAATGCCATCATTGATGCTGTGATAGGTCGAAGCCGAACAATGATGATTGCGTTCATCGCAATTATCATTGCTGGCATCAGCTCCTATTACGCCATCCCTAAAGAAGCTGAACCGGATGTATCGTTCCCTTACATCTACGTACAGATATTTCTCGAAGGTGTTTCACCGGAAGATGCCGAACGATTGCTCGCACGACCAATGGAGCAAGAACTGCGCGACGTCGATGGCCTAAAAGAAATGATTTCATCCGCAGGCGAGAACAGCGCAAGCGTGACGCTAGAATTTGAACCCACCGTTGATGTTGCAAAGGCGCTAATTGACGTTCGCGAGCGCGTTGATCTTGCTAAATCAAAACTGCCCGCCGATGCAGATGAGCCTCGTGTTTTCGAAGTTAAGTTTTCGAAATTTGATCCGATGATGGTGCTGTTACTCAATGGAGATGCGCCAGAACGCACCCTGCAAACAGTTGCCGGAAAGCTAAAGGAGCAAATCGAAGGCCTTACCGGCGTTATGGAAGTCAACATTGTGGGCTCCCGTGAAGAACTGCTCGAAATCACGATTGATCCATTAACCATGGAGAGCTATGACCTCTCTCCTGCCGACATACTGAATTTCGTTGAGAGCAACAACCGATTGATCGCAGCAGGTTCACTGCAAAGCGATCAGGGCCGCTTTGCAGTGAAGGTTCCCGGCATTATTGAGAGCCCGGAAGACGTACTCAACCTGCCCATTAAAGTGGACCGCGGTAACGTCGTACATTTTCGTGATATTGCAGCCGTCAAACGCACATTCAAAGATCGCGAAAGTCAGGCTCGCCTGAACGGACAAACTGCGGTAGCACTTGAGATTGTTGCTCGCAACGGCAACAACATGCTAAACACTGCCAGTGTTGTGAGGGATATTGTGACTGCGTCATCGCCCTCCTGGCCACCCGGTGTTGAAGCGACCTTTACGCGCGACAAGTCGTACTATATCGAGCGCAATATCTCGACGCTAATGAACAACGTAGCCACTGCCGTGGTGCTGGTATTCATTGTACTTATTGGTATTCTCGGACTGCAAAATGCACTGCTGGTGGGCTTATCGATTCCCGGTTCATTTTGTGCCGCGTTTATTCTGCTGAATGCCACAGGCCAAACCATCAATATGGTGGTGTTGTTCGCCATGATCATTGCTGTGGGCATGCTGGTTGACGGTGCCATTGTAGTTACTGAACTTGCCGACCGGAAAATGGCCGAAGGCATACATCGAAACCGCGCCTATGCAGAGGCAGCAAAGCGCATGGCGTGGCCGATTATTGCCTCTACAGCCACAACCCTGGCAGCCTTCATTCCTTTGGTATTTTGGCCAGGACTTACCGGCAGCTTCCTCAAGTTCATGCCAATTACGCTGATTTTTGTGCTCACGTCATCCCTCGTGATGGCACTATTATTTGTGCCAACTCTGGGAACTATTTTCGGTAGGCCAGGTCTCTTTAACGACAAAATCCGTGGCGATCTGGTTGCTGCGGAATCCGGCGACCTGAATCAGATTTCAGGGTACACAGGCAAGTACCTCAAGCTACTAAAATCGAGCCTTAATCACCCGACCAAAACGCTTGGGGTCATCACCCTGCTGTTAATCACAATCTATTGGGCATACGGTACATTCGGTAACGGCATCAACATGTTCCCGTATATTGATCCCACCAATGGCAGTATCGACATTCGTGCTCGCGGTGACCTTTCAGCAAAAGAAAAGGACGACCTGGTCCGTCTGGTCGAAGAACGCGTGCTAAACGTCGATGGCATAGAGCATCTCTATGTAAAAAGCGGAAAGATGGCTCGCGGGTCTTCGCCTGACATGATTGGCGCGATCCGGCTTAACTTTGCCAACTGGCGCACCCGCCGGCCGGCCAAAGAAATTGCCGAAGATATCCAGAACCGAACCAAGGACCTGGCCGGCATAGTTGTGGAAGTCCGACTGCAAGGCCCCACACCCAATACGGGCAAGCCCATCGATATAGAAGTGGCTGCCGAAGACATGGGCATACTGCGTGACACCGCCGCCCGACTGCGTAAGGAGCTTGAAACGATTCCTGGGGTCATTAATGTCGAAGACACCCGCCCGTTACCCGGTATCGAATGGCAGCTCAAAGTAAATCGTGCGGAAGCGGCAAAGTTTAATGCCGATGTCGCTCTTGTCGGCAGCATCATCCAGTTGGTTACCAACGGTATTAAAGTAGCTGAGTATCGCCCTGATGATGCTGATGAAGAGATGGATATCAGGGTTCGCTTCCCGGCGAATGAGCGCAGCCTCCAACGCCTCGGCGAACTGCGTATTCCGACCGGCAATGGCAATGTGCCTATCAGCACATTTGTTACCTACGAGCCTCAGGATGCGACCCGCACCATCATGCGTACGGATCGGAAACGGACACTGCTGGTGCAATCTGACCTGGATGATGGCGTCTTACTGGCACCCGTACTGGACCAGTTAAAGCAACGTATTGAGAAACTCGACCTGAATCCGGACCAAGTTCAATTACGCTTTAAAGGTGGGGCTCGCGACGAAGCGGAAACCATCGCATTCCTAAGCAAGGCCTTCATCATGGCATTAACCTTGATGGCCATTATTCTGGTGACGCAATTCAATAACATCTTTCAATCGATCCTCATTCTCACCGCTGTTGTCTTCTCCACCGGTGGCGTATTGCTGGGCCTACTCATGACCAATCAAGTATTCAGTTTGGTTAACTGCGGGATCGGTGCCATTGCGCTTGCCGGCATTGTGGTCAACAACAATATTGTCCTTATTGATACCTTTAACAGTGTCCGACAGCAAACGACTGACGTGAGAGAAGCCATTATGCGCACCTGCGCACAACGCTTACGCCCTGTAATGCTGACCACCGTCACCACCATTCTTGGACTAATCCCGATGGCTATTGCACTCAATGTCGACCTGATTAATCGCGATATCTACTTCGGCGGGCCAAGCACACAGTGGTGGAAACAAATGGCATCGTCGATTGTTGGCGGACTGATTTTTGCTACCATTCTGACCCCTGTCTCTTATACACATCTCCGAGCCCACGAGACAAGAGGCAAT
>CAJXQV010000162.1 GCA_913058165.1 uncultured Chromatiales bacterium
GAGTAGATCGTCGGCAGCGTCAGATGTGTATAAGAGACAGCCTTAACCTGGATCCAGCGTCCCATCGGCTGACCTCTGGTCCGGAACTGTGCGATTGCATCGCGCTCTTTCAAGGCCTCCGCAAACTTCGGATACACCCACGAACAGACACGCATGGCCCAGGGTATTCCCCAAAGAATGATTGCAAGTTTCATAGTTATTCCTCAAGTGAGTTAGGAAGCTGTACTCGTATCACGACTATATCTCGCCGACTGACTATTAGTAATGATAAATATCAGCATCAAACGACAAACATTATTAACCAAAAAGCCTTACAGGGGCCTTAGCTTGAGGCATTTACGCAGCCTACAACCCTGACCCGAAAAAGGTTGCAACGCAATAACCCAATGGCTGGTTTGCCGTCCGCCACGAAGCAATTACACACCGGGTAATTTGAGTCTACAGGGTCTGGAAAAGTTCCTGCAGCGCTCCGCTGCCGGGGTTGCGAACAATCATCGCGGAACAACGCCCGCGACCGGGCAGATCGATTTCAGTGATACAGGAAAAAACATCGGCCCCGACGGCCTTGCAGGCTTCAGCTGTTGCGGCAAGATCGGCGACCTCAAACGACTGCGCCAGGTAACCGATATTCGGCGGTAGCGCATCCGCGACAAGACTCGGAACGTCGTAATTCATTGGTTCAGCCAGTGCGACTTTACCGTATTCATGGTCGCCCATGACCAGAACGCTGCGGGTCTTGCACTCGGGCGGTAAATCCACCGACCGATTCGCAACCTCACCCTCAATCAACGATTCAGCAAACAATTTCATATTGAGGGGGCCGTAATAAAACTCCAGAGCTTTATCGGTATCCGAGACTGTGTGCGCGGTGGTTGCAACGGGAGTAAAGCCGGTACCCGTGCGGCCGTAACCAAGCACAAAGTGATAAAGATGACCGATCATGGTCTCAGGGTCTTCGGTTAACAGTTCAACCAGATTAATCACGACTCCGTCCGGACCTTCAAATGCAAATTCCATTGCCTCGCCGACGACCGGACCGAAATTGATGTGATTCGGCTCGCTCCAGAATTCAAAACCCTTCGCCTCCAGCTGCCCATAGTCGCGCTTAACATCACTGGTGTAGATATTAAGGTTAAACAGACCGGTAGCACGCTTGATGCCGGCTTGCCGAATCTGCTTACGGTTTTTCGCATTAAACTCCATGAGCTGAATCTGACCAACAGGGTCGGCACCGTATGCCAAAAATGCACAACGTGCTTTTGCCCCAGTTGGAAGTTGCCAGTAGCTCTCAAAATCAGACCCTTCCCAAGTCATGCGTTGAGTAACATCCAACCCCAAAGTACCTTCATAAAACTCGAGCGATGATTCTAAGTTCTCAACGCCAATAACCACTACGCTAACCGAAGCGCTGGCAAGGTTTTCACTACTGTTCATTTGCTGTTCCCTGAGATACTCATTTAGTATTCTTTATTGTTGTCGCATATTATTAATAGTTAAATTCTATAGAAATAATAAACCTAAAACTATGCTGGCAGCGCTTGCTGATAGCCCTTGTCGTAAACCTAATTTTTAGCTTACTCTTGGCTGCCCGCAGGCCCATCATATCTGCTTACGGGGAGTTCAACGCTGAAAACCGCCAGATAAGCGCCTGGTCGATGGGAGAACCCCGTTATGACATCAGCAGTCTTTAAGTGAAACATCCAATCCGGCTTCGGATGCGAAATCAATATAGAGCAATGGTGCATCAATTGGTGCCCTGGGCTCTAGTGATGGTGCTAATGCAGGTTCTATAAAGGATGACCCGATGAGTAGATTTACAGTCCAATACGCTACGGCAGCCTTGGCGCTGCTCGCCCTGCCCCTTACCGGCTGTTCGCAAGACCCGGCGCAAACCGCAGCCAAGGATAGCGATGGTTTTTACACCTACACAGACAG
This sequence comes from uncultured Chromatiales bacterium, assembly GCA_913058165.1. GTDB lineage: Bacteria > Pseudomonadota > Gammaproteobacteria > Steroidobacterales > JABIQA01. Next base: position 1,936 of record CAJXQV010000162.1, read on the forward strand.
CAACTACGACGGTATTGGCAAAAATTACATGGGTCGTGATATTTCTTATGTGATGGGTCATCAGGGCGCGGACTGGCTGGAACGTAAGGGTAGAGTTCAAGAAGAACGCACCGACCTGCTGCTGGCCAACCTGCCTATTAAGCCCGGTGACAATGTCGCGGATATTGGCGCAGGCACCGGATATTTCAGCTTACCCATGGCAGGCATTGTCGGCGATAGCGGCACGGTTTACTCAGTCGATATTCAACCGGAAATGCTCGCGATTATTGAAGCACGCAGCAACGACATGGGCATTAAGAATATAACCCGCGTGCTTGCCACAGAAAAGGATCCTCAGCTGCCGGTCGACACTCTCGATTTGGTGTTATTCGTCGACGCGTATCATGAGTTCGAGTGGCCCCGAGAAGTAATGACCGGTGTGTACAATAGTTTGGTTAGCGGCGGCAAAGTAATATTGATTGAATACCGGATGGAAGACCCTTCTGTGCCGATAAAACGTCTGCATAAAATGTCGGAAAACCAGGCTCGAAAAGAACTTGAGGCTCTGGGCTTTCAATTTGTAAGCAATCTGGATTTTCTGCCACAACAGCATTTTCTGGTGTTTGAAAAGCCCTAAGCAACACTGCTGCAAGCTGTTCAGTAATGGAGCCCAACCCTCGCTAATCGGCATTAGGGTAAGATTTGCGTATACAATCCAGCCTCATCGAATAAAGGATTAAGCTCACTATGACCACTTTAGTTATTGGCGCCACCGGCAATGTCGGGCGCCCCACCGTTGCCGGCCTACTCGCAAAAGGCGAGTCAGTGCGCGCTTTAAGTCGCTCGGAAGACAATCTCGCAAAACTACCGGAAGGTGTTGAGGGCGTTGTCGGCGATCTGGAAACCGGAGCTGGTCTGGATGCGGCCTGTGCAGGCGTGGAAAAATTGTTCCTCATTACCTCCAACGGAGAAACGGAAACCGCGCGGGGTCTGAAGGCCGTGAAGGCTGCCACGGCTGCCGGGGTAAAACACATCGTATTCCTGTCAGTCGGCAACCCGAACAAAGAACCTGCCATTCCGCACTATCGCGCCAAGCTGCCGATTGAAGCAGCTATTCGTGAAAGTGGTGCTGACTTCACCTTTTTGCGATGCAATTTCTTTATGCAAACCGACCTGTCGATTATTCCGGTTATCAAGCAGCATGGCGTGTATTCCATGCCTATCGGCTCAATTGGCAACAACAGGGTCGACACTCGCGATATCGCCGATTGCGCGGTGCGTGTATTGACAGAAGACGGTCACGCCGGTGCCGACTACCACCTGCATGGGGCCGACACCATTAACGGATCCGTGGCTGCCGAAGTGTATGCACGCCACTTAGGTCGCGAAGTGTTTTATGGGGGTGACGATGTCGATGCTTGGGGCAAGCCGGTAGAAGCCTTTCTACCACCGTGGCTCCTCGGCTCACTAAAAGCGATGTTCTCGGCTCAACAACTGCATGGCGGTGTCGCCGATGCCGATGCCGTTAAAGCCTCAGAGGCTGCCGTCGGCCATCCATTACGGACATTTGATGCGTTTGTGACGGAGCAGGTTTAGCAGGCTCAAGCGGCAGAGCCCCTGCCGACCTTTGTCCAAGATAGCCCGCCATCGTGCGGGCTTTTTCTTGCCTGCAAAACCGAACCCAGAGAATTGCCTTAAAACCTAAGTCTTAACGCCTTAACTAAATGAACGAAGCCAACTAAAAGTGCGCTGCCTCACTCTTGTATGGGCTTAATCTCAGGTGCGCGGTAACAGCCATTTATAGAGCTGGCCCACTGGGCTAACGATTCATTGCTTTGACATTAAAAAACCACACGAGGAGGGATTTTTCAATAATTAAGAGCTGTAAATCTGCCAGCAAGACAGGTTCATAATGAAAAAAGGAGGCATCTTAGGGAGAATTCGTAGTGCCAGTCGGAGGGGTCGCAGAGACGGTCGGAGCACTGCCAATCATCGCGTCGGCTTCATCGATCCAACCGCCGCCCATTGCCTTATAGATACTGTCTCTTATACACATCTGACGCTGCCGACGATCTACTCTGTGTAG
>CAJXQV010000163.1 GCA_913058165.1 uncultured Chromatiales bacterium
CGAGATTGCCTCTTGTCTCGTGGGCTCGGAGATGTGTATAAGAGACAGGGCGCACACAGCTCACCGTTTCGCCATACAAACTGCCCGTTAACCATGGTTGCAGCAATACTCGAACGGAATCGGACGCCTTCAAACGGCGACCAGCCACACTTGTACATAATCTGTTCGCGACTGACCTCGGTAACCCGGTTCATGTCGACCAACACTAAATCAGCAATGTAGCCTTCGCGAATATAACCCCTGTCTTTCAAGCCGAACACATTGGCCACCGCATGACTCGTTTTGTGCGCAACCAACTCGATATCAAAACGTCCGTCATGCACATGCTCAAGCGCCAACTGCAATGCGTGTTGCACCAGTGGCAAGCCGGCAGGTGCTTTGAAGTAAGTCGAATTTTTCTCTTCAAGCGTGTGCGGTGCATGATCTGTCGCAATTACATCGATCTTGCCTGAAACCAAGGCCTTCAAAAGCGCTTCGCGATCAGCAGGCGACTTGATTGCGGGATTGCATTTTATTTGCGTGCCCAGAGTCGAGTAGCTCTCATCATCAAGGTACAAATGATGGACACAGGCCTCTGCAGTAATGAGCTTGGTGGTCTCCGGACCAGTGGCAAACAAGCCAAGCTCTTTAGCTGTAGTAATATGCAGCACATGCAATCGTGAGCCATGCCGCTGCGCCAGATCGACTGCATAAGACGAAGACTTGTAGCAAGCCTCAACGGACCGGATGCGCGGGTGCTCAAGCATCGGCACATCTTCGCCAAACTCCGCGCGCGCCTTGGCTTCATTGGCCTTAATTGTCGGCGTGTCTTCGCAATGCGTGGCAATCAGTACCGGGGAATCGGCAAATAACAATTCCAGCGCGCCAGCATCGTCAACCAGCATGTCGCCGGTAGATGCGCCCATGAAAGCCTTTACACCACAGGCCTGGCCGGCTTTCAGCGCTCGGACTTCATCAATATTGGTATTGGTCGCACCCAGATAAAACGCGAAATTTGCATGGGCCCGATTGGCCGCACGCTGATATTTCTTTTCAAGTTCGTCGAGGGTCACAGTTAAAGGATCGACGTTCGGCATTTCCATAAAACTGGTAATGCCACCGGCCACCGCAGCAGCCGACTCGGTTGCAATATCGCCCTTGTGAGTTAAGCCCGGCTCACGAAAATGCACCTGATCATCAATCATGCCCGGCAGTAAATGCAGGCCCTCTGCATCGATAACCTTGTCATTCGAGCCGGCAGATATTGACTCATCGATTAACTCGATACGACCGTCCTTAATAAGCACATCGAGGGCCTTTGTTTTACCCTCGTTTACAACCTGCGCATTTTTTATCAGAATTCCGCTCATCAAATTTTTCCTGCAAAACCAAAATCTTGGGTCGCTGTAACTAACTCGTGAATAATGCCCGGCTCAAATGACGAATGACCGGCATCGGGCACCACAAAAAAACCTGCCTCCGGCCAGACTTTATGCAAGTCCCAGGCTGAGACCATCGGGCAGACTAAATCGTAACGGCCCTGCACGATAACGGTCGGAATATGCCTGATAATATCAACATCCTGCAATAATTGATCGGGGTCATCGAAAAAGCCATTATTTACAAAATAATGAACCTCGATGCGCGCCAATGCCAGCGCGAAGTCATCGGCAGCAAACTGGGTGACCCCAGCATCGGCCATTTCAAGATTGCTGGTAACACCCTCCCACAATGACCAGGCACGCGCTGCATGCAGCCGTTCTTCGCGATTCGAACTGCTTAGCAGCCGCGCATAGCTGGCAACCATCTCGTCACGCTGATCCTCAGGCACCGGCGCGAGGAAATTCTCCCAATGATCCGGAAACACAGAACTCGCACCCTGCTGATAAAACCAGTGTATTTCCTGATGTCTGAGTAAAAAAATACCCCGCAACACCAACTCGGTTACACGCTCCGGATGTTTCTGTGCGTACGCCAATGCCAGCGTGCTGCCCCAAGAACCGCCAAATACCTGCCAGCGGTCCACACCCATAAAAATCCGCAGCGTCTCGATATCTTCAACCAGCTTCCAGGTCGTGTTGTCTTCTGTCGATGCGTGTGGGCGACTTTTACCCGCGCCCCGCTGATCGAACAAAATGACCCGATAAACCAACGGGTCAAAAAAGCGGCGGGCCGCCGCATTAATTCCGGCACCCGGGCCGCCATGCAGAAACACCACCGGTTTACCCTGCGGATTGCCGCACTCTTCGAAGTACAGCTCATGCAAGGGCGATACGCGGAGATAACCGCTGTTATAAGGTGTGATTGGCGGGTACAGACCCTTACGCTGACTCATATTACTGAACTACCACTAAAAATTAGACTCATAGATTGCTGTGGCGGATGAAGTTACAAACAACATCGGCCACAATCTGTTTACTATGTAAAGCTCAATCAACGCTCAACTCTGACTATAGTCTCAGCTATCAGTCGCACAAACAAACCGGAAGACCTCTATGTTTTTAGCTACGCGTTCAGTCGCTTTTATTTTCTTCAGCCTCATTGTCATGTTGCCGGCCTGCTCACCGGCTCCCTCCGAAGCAGAAGACCTAGTGCCGTACAAACTGTACACACTGGATAATGGGCTGACGTTGATTGTGCATGAAGATAAAAAAGCGCCAATTGTCGCGGTAAATGTCTGGTATCACGTTGGCTCAAAAAATGAGCCCGTTGGCAAAACCGGTTTCGCGCATCTGTTTGAACACCTTATGTTCCAAGGTTCAGAGAACTATCAGGGCGAATACCTGCAAACATTAGAACAGCTTGGTGCCAGCGACTTAAACGGCACAACCTGGTTTGACCGCACCAACTACTATGAAACCGTGCCCAAGGGCGCGCTGGATAAAATCCTCTTCTTAGAATCGGACCGCATGGGTCATCTGCTCGGCGTCATTGATCAGGCAGTACTCGACGAGCAGCGCGGCGTGGTGCAAAACGAAAAGCGCCAAAGCGACAACCAACCCTACAACAAGGTTTGGCAGTTTATGCTGGAGCAGGTTTTCACCGAAGCGCATCCCTATTCATGGGAAACCATCGGTTCAATGGAAGACTTAAATGCGGCGAGTCTTGATGACGTTCGCGAATGGTTCAAAACTTACTATGGCCCGAATAACGCGGTAATTGCTATTGCCGGTGACGTTGATGCGGAAGACGTTCTGGCCAAAGTAACTACCTACTTCGGCGATATTCCTCCGGGCCCGCCGCTAAGTTCATTCAGCGAATGGGTGCCCCGCCATAGTGTCGACCGCAGGCAGATTATTGAAGACCGTGTATCTCAGCCTCGCCTTTACATGGCATGGCCGGCGCCGGGCTGGGGTAGCGCCGAAGCCGCCTATCTTTCGATGGCTGCCGCTGTACTTGGGCAGGGCAAAAACTCGCGACTTTACAAACGGCTGGTGTATGACGATCAACTGGCGACCGATGTTGCGCTTGACACGACCTTCTGGGAAATTGCCGGACTGGTGTATCTGGAAGTTTCACCAAAGCCCGGAGTATCACTCGAAACACTCGAAACCATTGCTCGTGAAGAACTGCAGCGGTTTATCAAATCAGGCCCCACCAGCAAAGAACTCGACCGGATAAAAGCCGAATATCGCTCAGCGTTTATGCGCAGTCTTGAGAATATCGGCGGGCAGCCCAGCAAATCAGCAATGCTCGCAAAAAACATGGTGTATACCGGCAACCCGGGTTACTACGCTGTAACCAACGAAACAATTGCGAGCGCTAACGCCAAAGACTTGCAGGCTGCTGCAACGGAGTATTTAGGCCAGGGTGCCTACATTGCAGAAGTCATTCCTTACCCTGAGCTCAAGGCCGCATCGGAAGGCTATGACCGCAGCGAAGCCCCGGCAGTGGGCGAATTTACCGGCATCGACTTCCCTGCCTATGAACGTACTGTGCTGGATAACGGCCTCACACTCATCGTGGCAAATCGCCCCGCGG
>CAJXQV010000164.1 GCA_913058165.1 uncultured Chromatiales bacterium
TACGATATTGCCTCTTGTCTCGTGGGCTCGGAGATGTGTATAAGAGACAGGTTGTGGTCCGCGGTAAAACAGACTTTAGTCGGACAGAAATCATCATCGCGGGTCAAGCGGCAGAGCCTAAGCATTGCCATAAAAAAAGCATCAATAGACTCCGGTGGACCCATCGGGCTGCCCTCAGGGTAATGCACTTCGAAGCGGTAGTGAGTGCCGTCGTCGACGATATCCAGGTCGAGGGGCATGCTGCAGATTACTTTGAAGTAGCGCTGCAACCGTTTCAGCTCCTCAGTAATCGAGCTGCTGGCTAACCAGGCAAAGCTGAGAGCATGGAAGGTGGTGGTTTTTACGTTACTGCCAATAACCAGACCCACGCAGGGGTCGCCGGTTTCTTCCACAATCATTTTCCAAAGTGCAATCATCTTTAGTGTGGGGTAGCGCGCGCCAGGTTTGTACATTAAGGCTGGGTCCATGCCGAGCTTATCCAGCAAGGGTTTTGGGTCGATGCCATAGTGCCGTTCGACCGTTTCGGTCATCAGCAGAGCGTTCGCAGATAGTGAAGTTGGTTCTAGAAACATAAGCCTTCCCAAGTCTTTGATAGGTATTGAATCTGACTTGGCGGCTAAAGACAAGATGCATCGCACTTGTTTCCGTAAGTTATGTCCATGAACTTCAGCAGCCCACATTTATCCACCGATTGGCTCAGACGAGCAGATGCGGTGGCCAGAGCAGTGCACCTCTGGACAAAACGGCGTGCTTTGCAGCATTTATGTGAGGGGAAGGAAGAATCAGCGGCGGCAGCGCGTGGCTATGCATTTGGCTTGATTGAAGGGCTCGCTGGCTCGCTGGAGCTTACCCTGCAGGAACATCAGACGGTGGCTTATGTGTTTTGTCTGCTGAACGGCAACGAGAAAGACGCGCTGGACGCTGCGCGCGCTTTGCTCGATATGTCGGGTGAGGCGGCCGCAAGCTCCAGCTACCTCCATGGGTTAAGTGATGCGCATACTTTGTATCTTGGTGCGCATCTGGCAACGATGCAGCAGGATGAGACGGTGGCTGAACGCCCTCGAGTTCAATCTTGACGAGCATCATCGGTTTCTGGTTGTATTAGTGGAGGTTGGACATGGCTGTATTAACGAGTGATTTGTTCACGCTGAAAGGCTGTACTGCTCAGAAGGAAAGCGCTGCAGAGCTCTGGCGCCTGCAACAGCAGTTGCAGGCCGCCGTGGTTTGCGCAGAACCCGGCGCGTTGCGCGATGCGGCGATGGCCGAGATGGTGCAGGTCTCTATTCTGATTGAGGATCAACTCTGATATTTGTTATAGCGAAGAACTGCAAACAGTCGCTCTGCAACAGAGGCTTGCGGAGGCATTGATACCGTGGAATAACCCTTCGCGGATTTTTTTATTGTAATGTGCCTTTTTTGCCCCACCATGAGATGGGGCTTTTTTTTGCCCTTTTCAGGCCTTAGTTGATGACTGTTTGTGACAGAAGCGCTTTTCTGGCTAGACTGACAAAGTTACTATGAATCATCGGGTTTTATGAGTGGAGCAAGGATAGAGTCCATGACCGGGTATGTATTGAGCTAACAGCCCCTGATGGTGGGCAGGATGAATTGGGTATGAGCAGTAATGTATTAGTTGGTGGGTTGAGCAAGTTGTTACCTCAATTTCTGCGCAGCAAGTTGCGCGCCTATGCAGCCAAAAGAACGCAGGCTCATTCCGTCCAGGTATTTGCCGATGGTGGAGTGATTTTGTGTGATGGCTTTTTAGACCGTCAGGAATTTATCAAATTGCAGCAATGGGCAGTAAAGGCCAATTGCGATAGAACGCGAGAGCAGCGTAATTGGGATCAAGGACTGATCCGCGATTTCGATGACAACATGGGTACTCGCCAGTGGTCGACCAAAGGGAGTGAGATGCCGGCGGAGTTGAAGATGTTTATTGATGCCGTGCGTGCAACCGGCTTTATTGATCCCGAAGCAGAAATCCATATTGGTGTGTATCGCTGGAAGGCGCATTCCGGAATGGGCGAGCATCACGACGCTCACACTAATACCGCACTTACCTTTTACCTGAACGACATCTGGAAAGATGACTGGTTCGGTGACTTTATTTTTTATGAGTCAGACGAGGCAAAGGCTAAAGGCATGGGGCATGCTGTGGCACCATTGGCTAACCGGCTGGTGATTAACCGTGACACGGTATCGCACAAGGTGACTTACACATCTAACGTTGCAATGGACCGTCTAACCTTGCAGGCATTTCTACCGAAGAGTTAAGTGCTGCGATAGCGGGCTTTATAGCCAGCCCTGAATACCAACAACCCATTGAGTATTGTGCGTGCTATCGCCTTCTGCACGCGTCAGATCGGCAGTTTCTCCGTATTCCTGCACGTAGGCTATGCCGATGTAAGGCAGTAGGTTTTTACGCCAGACATAATGTAGCCTCAATGCCAATTCGGTTTCGTTCACCCCTGAGCCAATTCCCACTTCAGTGTCTTTTTGGCTGAATGCGTTTACCGAAAACTGTGGCGCCAGCATCCAGCGATTGGTAATGAGTAACTCTTTTTCTGCATCAAGGTAGAACTCGATGTTGCCACCGCGACCGATCCCCACGTAGCTTTCCACCTCAAAGCTATAAGGCGCAGTGCCGCTGAGCCCGAAAACCGCCGAGTCGCGATTCGGTTGCGGACGGATATCTCGTTTCCAGCCTGCTTGTAAATCCCAGAACGCTGAGATGCCTCGGCTGTATTGCACAATCAGATTGGCCTCTTCTACCTTGCCGTTTTCGGTGTGGCCATTAGAGCGAATTGACAGACCATTGAGGTCGGTGCCTATTTGCAGTTGTGCCTGCTCCCAATTAAGCGTATTCGCACCGGAACCGAAACCGTATTCTAGGCTTTGCACCGAAACTTTGGTGATGATCGGGTTGCCGTTCATCTTTATATCGGCGAGCACCGGCCCGCTAGAGAGCGAAGCGCATAGGGCAAGGAACAGCGTGGTTGGCTTGTTAATGCTCATCAACTTACCTCCACAACGCGAAACATGCCCATCATGTGATACATCAGATGGCAGTGATACGCCCAGTTGCCTCTTGCATCGGCAGTGACCAGATAGCTGATTTTTCTGCCGGGCTGTACGATCACGGTGTGTTTTCGCGGAATACGTTGTGGATCTCCCGTTTCAAGATCGCTCCACATGCCATGCAGGTGGACGGGATGATTCATCATGGTGTCGTTTACCAGAGTGATGCGTAACCGCTCGCCATAGTTAAATTTCAATGGCTCGGCATTGACAAAGGCCATACCATCCATGGACCACATGTAACGCTGCATGTTGCCAGTGAGATGCAATTGGATTTCCCGCGTAGGGTCGCGTGGGTCGGGTGTCGGGTAAAGGTTGCGCAAATCGGCATAGGTGAGCACTCGTCGCCCATTATCGACCAGTCCGATACCCGGGTTGTTGAGTTGAGTCTGTGGCATTTGTGCACGCATGTCAGTTTGCGGGCCTTTTTCGGAGCTCTTGTGAATGACGGGTGCAGTGCTGCCCATGCCCGCCGGCGCTGGGCTGCGGTGATTCATGTGGGGATCAGTCATGTTGGCGTGATTCATTTTGGGACTGGTCATATCCATGTTGGCGTGATTCATTTTGGGGCTGGCCATGTTGGCGTGATTCATGCCGCTATGATCGCCACCGGCGTGAGCCATGCTCATACCCATGTCGCTATGGCTAAGAATAGGCCGTGGGTCCATCGTGGGGACATCTGCGTTTAATGACAGATCCGGCGTTAGCATGCCGAGGGCATAGCCGGAGCGGTCGATGTCTTGAGCAAAGATGCTATAGGCCGCATCGCTTTCTGGCTCGACGATGACATCATAGGTTTCGGCCCTGTCTCTTATACACATCTCCGAGCCCACGAGACAAGAGGCAATC
>CAJXQV010000165.1 GCA_913058165.1 uncultured Chromatiales bacterium
GTCGGCAGCGTCAGATGTGTATAAGAGACAGTGATAAAGCGTCTTCAACCAGATGAATTTACAGATATTATTGCGCTGGTAGCCTTGTTTCGCCCGGGCCCGTTGGAATCGGGGATGGTGGATGACTTTATTCAGCGCAAGCACAGCAAATCGGGTCAGCCGATTGATTATATGCACCCTGATCTGCAGCCGGTGCTTGAGGATACCTACGGCGTCATCGTGTATCAGGAGCAGGTGATGCAGATCGCTCAGAAGCTTGCCGGTTACACGCTGGGCGGCGCCGATATGCTGCGTCGGGCGATGGGTAAGAAAAAGCCCGAAGAAATGGCCAAGCAGCGTGAGATATTCATGGCCGGTGCCGCCAAGAACGAAGTGGACCCGGCAAAGGCAAAGCAGATCTTCGATCTTATGGAGAAGTTCGCGGCCTACGGCTTTAACAAATCGCACTCTGCAGCCTACGCCTTGCTCGCGTATCAGACGGTCTGGCTGAAGGCGCATTATCCGGCAGCTTTTATGGCGGCGGTTCTGTCGGCCGATATGGATAACACCGATAAGCTCGAGTTCATGCAGCGCGAGTGCAAATCCATAGGTCTGCGGTTGTTGGCACCCGATATTAATCAATCTGCAGCCAAGTTCAGTGTGCCAGGTGATTTACAGATCCGTTATGGGCTCGGGGCGCTCAAGGGTTTGGGTAAGGCGGTGGCCGATACGATCGTTGAGTTGCGGGAGCAGGATGGCGAATTTACCTCGCTCGATAATTTTTGCTCGCGGGTAAATACCCAGAAAGTGAACAAGAGGGCGATGGAGGCATTGGTTAACTCCGGTGCTCTGGATGCGTTTGGCCCGAATCGACCCAGCATTCTTGCGGGCTTGCCGAGGGCGCTTGATAAGGCGGAGCAGGTGTCGCGGGATAAGGCGGCGGGGCAGAACGATATGTTCGGCGATCTCGTCGACCCGTTTGTTGCTGGGGCCACCGCCATCCGCCAAGTGCCGGAGTGGGGCTTTAGTGAGTTGCTGCAGAGTGAGCGGCAGGCTCTGGGCTTGTATCTGAGCGGCCATCCGCTTGACCTGTATCGCTCCGATTTGCGCTATATCTGTAAAGACACTATTGGCGGCTTGCTCGGTCGTAAGCCGCCTGCGCCTGCTGAAGAAGGCGGTTACCGTCGGACCAAAGGCGAAGATGTCGAGGTGGTCGGTTTGCTCACCGACTTCCGTAAACGAGGCAACCGGGTCACCATGTTTCTCGATGATGGAGAGCATCGGATCGAGCTTCAGATGTTCAGAGATAGCTTTGATAACTTAAAGCATCTAATTGAAAACTTTAAGGTTCGTATTGTAAAAGGGCAGCTGCGTTGGGATGATTTCATTGATGGCTGGCGCATTGCTGTAAGTGATATGTCCGATATCGACCGGGTGGTTGAGAACCGCGCAACGCACCTATTAATTAACTGGGATGCTACCGATGGGCACCAGCTGGATGTCGCCGAGCTCGAGGCGCTGCTGCAGCCGCACCGGCCCGGTCGCTGCGCAGTAAGCATTAACTACACGCGGGTCGAGGGCTCGGCGCGGATTCATTTGGGCGATAGCTGGTGTGTGCGGCCGACGCCCGAATTGCGCGACCGACTGACTGCCGTGTTCGGTTTAAATGGCTTTGCGTTCTTCGGCGATGCGAATCGTCGTGCAGCGGCATAGTATTTCGCGTTGGCTGTGCGACAATAGCGGCTGACTTCAGCGGGAAACACGAAGCACCATGGACCTCAATTTTCTGGATTTCGAGCAGCCTATCGCTGAACTCGAAGCTAAAATCGAAGAGCTGCGTTACGTCGGCGACGATTCCGAACTTAATATTTCGGATGAAATTACCCGTTTGCAGGCTAAGAGCAAAACGCTTACTAAAAGCATTTTTTCCAAACTGAGCCCGTGGCAGGTCGCCCAGTTGGCGCGGCATCCGCAACGCCCTTATACGCTCGACTATATCGAATCCATCTGTACCGACTTTCAAGAGTTGCACGGTGATCGCATGTACTCCGATGACCCTGCCATTGTCGGCGGTCTGGCGCGTATCGAAGATCGTCCGGTGATGATCATCGGGCATCAGAAAGGACGTGACGTAAAGTCACGCGTGCTGCGTAACTACGGTATGCCGAAGCCTGAGGGGTATCGCAAGGCGCTGCGCCTCATGCAGATGGCCGAAAAATTTAATTTGCCTATCGTCACCTTAATCGACACCCCCGGCGCTTATCCCGGTGTTGGTGCTGAGGAGCGCGGACAGAGTGAAGCAATTGCCCGTAATTTGTTGGTGATGTCGCGACTTACTGTCCCCATCGTCTCGCTGGTAATCGGCGAGGGCGGTTCGGGTGGCGCGTTGGCTATTGGGGTTGGTGATCGTCTGCTAATGCTTCAATACGGTATTTACTCGGTTATTTCGCCTGAGGGTTGCGCGAGTATTTTGTGGAACAACGCCAGTAAGGCGGAGACTGCGGCTGAGGCAATGGGCATTACTGCCGAGAAGTTGCAGAAACTCGGTCTGGTCGATCAGGTGTTGCCGGAACCCTTGGGCGGTGCTCATCGCGATCCCAAAGGCATGGCCGAAGTTGTCAAGAATGCGCTTATTAGTCATATCGACGCCTTGTCATTGCAGGGCAAGGCCCAGTTGCAGTCCTCCCGTGAAGCGCGTCTGGCCTCATTCGGCCGCTTCGAAGAGGCCTAGTCCGTTGCCCCGGAGTGTTTCTCCAGTGGCGGGCTGTTGAGTCTGAATTTTGGTTGTCGCTCTAACAGAGTTACAGCAAAGTGTGCGGGAGCGCCTTCCCGCTCACGCTAACCCTTGTTTTTGCATCGCGCTGAGCGGCGGGCTGGATTCCAGCGTGCTGTTGCACGCTCTCGCCGCGTTACGCCCTCAGGTTCCTGGCATGAAACTGCGGGCAGTCCATGTTGATCATGGTTTGCAGGCCGCCAGTGCCGATTGGGCACGGCATTGTCAGACGGCGTGCAAAAACCTCAACGTAGAACTCACTGTGCTCCCGGTTGAAGTGACGGGCACTAAACTTTTTGGCCCCGAGGCGGCGGCGCGCAATGCCCGCTATGCGGCGCTGGCCCGGGTATTGCTGCCGGAAGAAACGCTGTTGTTGGCCCAGCATCAGGATGATCAGGCCGAAACCTATTTGCTGCAGCTCATGCGGGGTGGCGGCGTGCATGGTTTGTCGGGCATGCCGGTGACGGCAGCATTTGCCGCGGGCAAGGTGCTGCGGCCTTTGCTGGGTTCTCGTCGTGTCGACTTGCAGGCTTATGCTGAGGCCGCCTGCATTGAGTGGGTTGAAGACCCGACCAATGCAGATTCTGCGTTTGATCGTAATTTTGTGCGTCATCAGTTGTTGCCAGTGGTGAAGCAGCGTTGGTCGGAGGCGGCCCCCGCGATAGCGCGCAGCGCACGCTACGCTGCTGAAGCGGCTGAACTCACTGAAGCGCTGGCGGCTATTGATGCGACTGGCGTCTGGGACGGCTGCAGCGCGGGCATTCCTGAATTATTGCGGTTGCCCGAGCTGCGCCAGCGAAATTTGCTGCGGTACTTAATTCGCAGCGCCGGGTTAGCTGTGCCCTCGGAAGTTCGCCTGCAGGAAATCTGGAACAGCCTGTTGTTTGCTGCTGCCGACGCCCAGCCTCGGGTGCGCTGGCGGGGCGGGTTTGCAGCGCGTTACCGAGATCGTTTGTTCGTGTTGCCTGCGGCAGCTGATAGCAACCCCGATCCAGCAGCATTTGTGCTGGAGCGGAATGCCGCAGTGAACGGTAAGTTGTTGGAACTGGGCGAGGCTATTGGTCTTATAGGTTTTCGTGAGACTGTCGGCCAAGGACTTGATCCGAGGCTGTTGCAGTGGCCCTTGCAGCTTCGTTTTCGTGAGGGCGGTGAACGGC
>CAJXQV010000166.1 GCA_913058165.1 uncultured Chromatiales bacterium
ACGAGATTGCCTCTTGTCTCGTGGGCTCGGAGATGTGTATAAGAGACAGGCCAGGTACCATGTATTCGGGCAGATGCTGTCGCAGGCTTTCTTTCAGTTCGGGCACGAGGCTGCGTTGCAGGCGACCTTCCATTGGATCGTTGCAGACGCTATCGCCGCCTGAAACAGCCAGCGCGTTAACAGCATTGCAGTCGGGTGGAATCAACCATGCGGTGATATAGCCCGGCGTGTTGCTGATCGTTTGCACAGACCAGCCGGCAGCTTCAGCCAGATGGTTAATATCATCAATCTCTATACCGCTGTGAGCGGTAGCAAGGTCTGTGCGGGCTTCACTAACAGTGAGTGCCTGCGATTGTGCGAGCAATGTTGTGAGTCGGGTCTCCTCACTGAGGCGTGCATCCGGAATACCGGTTATCAGTAGGCCATCCTGTACTTGCGAATTGCTAAGGCGCGTTTGCAGTTCGCTTAAGCTTAGCTTGCCGCTTTGCCAGTCGATTTTTTCAGGCTTGGCGGTGGTGACAGTACCGGTGCCAATCTCGAGCACGACGTCATAACGAAAGCGAGTGAGTTCGTTGCGCTCTGTGCCCTGTTTAAGACGGAAGCCGGCACTGCGGATGCGCGGGTTATTCTCAACCAGATCAGCAAAGTATCCGGGAGCCAGCAGCAGTTCTTCTTCCTGCTCAATACGTTGGCGGATTCGTTGGCCCAGTTGTTCGAGCGTGACTCCGGCATCAGCTTGAGCAAACTGAATAGAACTGTGGAATTCCTGCAGCAACGCGTGGTTCCGGATGTCCCCTAAGAATAGAGTGCCGCCATCTGCAGTCAGATCGACCAGAGTATTGATGACCTGAGTCAGGTAGCTTTCGTCGGGAAAATACTGAGCCACGGAGTTGATGATTGCCGTATTGAAACTCTGAGAGACAAGGTTTTTGTCCGGGCTGTTGAGCTGATCGGCCGCTGTCTGAAGTGTTGTAACATTCCGCAGATCATCATAGCTTGCTGCCAACTGGTCGATTGCGTGCATCGAGGCGGGTGAGAAGTCGGTGGCCAGATAGCTGTTGGCATATGGCGCTACGGCCGCTGCGAACAGACCTGTACCTGCGCCAACCTCAATAACCTTGCCAGGGTTTAATGCGTTGATTCGTGCTGCCGTAGTGTCGACCCAGTTGCGCATTTCATCAGCAGGGATAGGTAAGCCTGTGTAACTGCTTTTCCAGCCTGAAATATTGAAACGGGAGTCGGGTACGTCACCGCCCTCGACGTAAGCGTCTTCCCAGAGATCTTTCCACTGTTCTAAGTGCTCACCTTTCCATTGCTCGATCTGAGCCTCGGTGATGCCCGCGTCATCGGTAACAAGATAGGCGACCAGGCGAGTGTCACCCTCACGGTACTCGTGTGCAGTAACGACTGATTCTTTAACTGCTGTATGTGCGGTGAGCGCTGTTTCTATTTCGCCCAGCTCCATGCGGAAACCACGAAGCTTAATCTGATGGTCATTGCGGCCCAGGCACTCGATGTCGCCATTGGGCAAATAGCGGGCAAGGTCACCGGTGCGATAAATTCTCGCGTTAGGGCGAGCCCCGGGATTAAACGGATCAGGGATAAACTTTTCGGCCGTCAGTTCATCGCGCTTGAAGTAACCTAGAGCTAGGCCCTCGCCACCGATGCAAAGTTCGCCGGGAATGCCCATAGGTAAAGGCTCCAGATTGTCATCCAGAATGTACATGGTCGTGTTGCCGATGGGCTTGCCGATAGTAACCGGGCCGCTGGCTGCAACTTTACTGACCGAAGACCAGATGGTTGTTTCAGTCGGGCCGTACATGTTCCAGAGCTCAACGCCGGTGGCAAGAATCCGGTCAGCCAGGCTGCGCGGCAGAGCTTCGCCGCCGCACAGTACTGTAAGGCCCGGGTAACCGGCCCAGTCTTCATTCAGCAATAGGCGCCACGTTGCTGGCGTGGCCTGCATAACGGTCGCCTTCGAGTTGCTGATCAGTTGCGCGAGTTTCTGACCGTCACCGCTGACCTCGCGACTCGCAATAACAACCGTGGCTCCGGTAATTAACGGTAAAAACAGTTCCAGCACCGCGATATCAAATGACAGAGTAGTAACTGCAATCATCACATCATCGGGTTCTAAGCCGGGTGTTTTTTGCATCGTTAAAAGGAAATTAACCACAGACTGATGCGGCAGTTGCACACCTTTGGGCAGACCGGTCGAGCCTGAGGTATAGATCATATAGGCAAGGTCGTCTGATGCTGCAAAGCCATTCTCGAGCCTTACCGCTGAGTCCGGTTCTGCATCTAAAGCAACGGTTGCTAAATCAATGCTAAGCGCATCAGTCGAGGGTAGGGTGACACCCTGGCGCGTATCAACAATAACAGCCGGCATCGCCGCATCACTCATCATGTAGCTGATACGGTCATCCGGAAATGCCGGGTCAAGTGGCACGTAAGCGGCGCCGGTTTTTAAGATGCCCAGCATCGCTACCAGCAGGTCGGTGCTTCGTTCGAGGTAGATGCCCACCATGCTGCCATGGCCAATACCGTTGCGGCTTAAGTAATGCGCCAGTTGGTTCGCCCGTGCATCGAGTTCGGCATAGCTGAGCTGAGTGTTCTCAAATACTGCCGCAATAGCATCGGGTGTTCTTTGCGCGGCCGCTTCAAACAACTCATGCACGCGGGCATCGCGGGGGTAGTCGACCGTGGTTTGATTCCAGGCAGTGAGCACTTGTTGCCGCTCACTTTTCTGCATCAGGGGCAGATCAATAATGCGGCTGTCTGGATTGGCCACCGCACCGCTTAATAAGACTTCAAGATGCTGCGCCATGCGTTTGATGGTGTCGGGCTTGAACAGATCCGTGCTGAACTCGATTGAGCCGGTAAGTTGGCCATCGATTTCAATAAGCTGCAGGAATATGTCATACATCGTGGTGCCTGGCGCCACCGGATAATCGCTGCACTCGCAGTTATTGAAGTTAAGTTCTTCATCAGCATCGTATTGATGCACCACGAATAAAGTCTGAAACAGCGGGCTGCGGCTGCGGTCGCGTTCGGGCCGCAGCTGTTCGACCAGCACTTCAAAAGGGAGATCCTGATGCGCAAAGGCATCGGCAGCTGTGTCACGTGCGCGGGTTATGGCATCGCGGAAACTTAAGTTGCCGTCCATCGCACCGCGCAGCACCAGCGCATTAACAAAAGGACCCATCAGATCTTCTAAAGAGCTGAAGTGCCGGTTTGATACCGCGGCGCCGATGACGATGTCATTCTGTTGTGTGTAACGGTGCAGCAGCGATTGAAAGCCGCCGAGCAATGTCATGTACAAAGTTACGCCCAGTTGCTGGCTCAGTTTTTTAAGCTGGCTGAGCAGTTCGGGAGGCAAAGTAAAGTTATAGATATCGCCGCGGTAGCTTTGTACTGGCGGGCGAGGCAGGTCGGTGGGAAGGTTCAGTGTAGTAACGCCCTCGAGCTGTTGTCGCCAGTAGTCGCTTTGGCGTTTAAGTTCAGGGCCTTTGAGATAGCGATTCTGCCAGCCCGCAAAATCAGCGTATTGCACGGGCAGTTCGGGAAGTTCGATAGCGTTTTTGCTTAATAATGCGTTGTAGGCTGTCGAAATCTCACGCATCAGCAAACCGCAGGACCAGCCATCCACTACAAAGTGATGGGTGGTTATAACCAGAACATTGTCTTTGTCGGGCAGGCGCATGAGCCTCACCCGCAACAGCGGCGGGCTGGATAAACGCACCGGGCGGCGACCTTCGGCATTTACCCGTTCGCTGAGCTCTGCTTCAGATGTGCCCGCAGGCACATCTTCAATAAAGAACCAATTCTCAGTGGTACCGATGTCGTTGTTAATGATGAGCACCTGTCTCTTATACACATCTCCGAGCCCACGAGACAAGAGGCAATCT
>CAJXQV010000167.1 GCA_913058165.1 uncultured Chromatiales bacterium
CGAGATTGCCTCTTGTCTCGTGGGCTCGGAGATGTGTATAAGAGACAGGTTCGAAACCCTGATAGCCTTCAACAATTCGACTTACTTCGGCAATGCTCAGTGGGTCACTGCCGTCATCAACAATCAATCCTGGCAAGCCAACTTCAACTACCAGAGGCATAAATCGCTTCAACTGCTCGTGGTGGTTATAGTGCGGAATCAGCAGGCAATATTTTTCCTGTGTACACGACATGCTTAGGAAAAACTGCCTTCAGAATGTAGGCCTGAGGCTGAACTCAAACGATATGAAAAATGCCCATCACTCTTTTTGAATATCTCGTACTGCATATCCAACGGCGGCTGCGCGATCATCTTAAACTTCACTCTGGGTGAACTGTGAAACGTCTCTGCAGAAAAGCCAAGCTTGGCAGCCAGCAGCATAGCCCAATGCAACTGGACTACACCGGCAAGCACCGGAAGGCCCGGGAAATGCCCTTCTAAAGATGGGTTATCGACATCCAGCCGGAAAACACAACGCATGTAGTCTGCGTCGAGTTCCTGCTCAGTCATTATTGGCAATACGCCTATTTGATTTGCCACAACGATGGTCTTTACGAGATCCCATGGCGGCGCCGGTAACGCTGCCTGTAAAAATATTCACTGACCAGCAACAGACCAATAAGCAGATAAGAAATACATCCGTTATACAGAGCCCAGTAACTGGTCACCCCCAACCAGGCAAGAATAGCTGATATCAGGGCATTGATGGCGAAAAAGGCACACCAGATAAGCGTTAATACCCGCATATAGGGTATGGCCTGAGGCGGAATATCCATTTTAGCTGCGCGGGAAATACGCTCGATCATCGACGGTGGCCGGGCAACTGTCAGCGCAAACGCACACATCAAAGCAATGCTCATCATGGTTGGATACAGCATCAACAATCGCACGCTTTGCGAAACATACAGCACCGAAAAAAATATTGCCACGACAACAAAACTTAGCGCAAGCAACAAAGGCTGCTTGCGCATTAACGGCACAATACGAATCAACAACAAAACAGCGAGCAATGCCGCTAGAGCTGATAAACCATAGCTATCCAGCAAGTAATAGACCACAACCGGGTACGCCACCAGAACAATGGCGAATAGAAAACCAAACAAACGAGGAATAAAATGCTGGCTCACTTTGAGAGGCTCAGCTGCGAATCTCAAAGAGCATTCAGCACTTTCACAACATCATCGATAGTGCGAACAGCCTTGAAGTCATCAGGCGGAACCCTCTTGCCGGTTTCTTCCTTCAAACGAACAATGAGGTCAACCGCATCGATGCTGTCGAGGTCTAATGATTCATAAAGCTTCGCATCGGATGTCACCGCCTCTGCAGCAACATCAAAGTCTGCCACCAGAATACGTCGCAATAGTTCTAAATTATTACTGTCCATCACACCTTCTGAGCACGAGGTCTCGCAACCTCTGCCTGTCACTATTCAAATAAAGCAATGTATTCGCTGCTATTCGTGGCGAACCCTTGTGGTGAGTATATCAGTGCGCAAACTCAGAATGCATAGCCAGCGGTTATTTTCGCTAACATAAGGCATTACGCCCTGTACTCCGTCATCAGCGCGTCACCAAACCACGCTTCCAATCGCTGATTAAAACTGCGGGATGCCATGCGCGGTCCTAGATCCTTGAGTAATTCAGCATCCATCCGCAGCGTAGGCTTGACAGACAACCGCATCATCACCTGCCGCGAGGGCACAGAGTACCAAGGGTCAGACTTGGTCAGGGTTGTCGGTGACACATCAATGAGTACCGGCAAAATATCGCAATCCGCCCGCACAGCAATCGTTGCTGCGCCGGCTTTAAAGTCCAGCGGGTCGCCGGGACCAGTGCGGGTTCCTTCAGGAAACAGGATCAGTGTATTACCCCGCTGCAACGACTCAACACAGCGGGCCAAAAGGAGTTCAGGATCTGCATTCGAGATATAGTCGGCACTGCGCATCACAAGGTGAGTAAAGGGGTTAACCCAGAGCGCACGCTTTACGACACACTGGGACTCGGGGTACATGGCCAACAAAAAAATAACGTCAATTAATGACGGGTGATTTGCCAAGATCAATAGTGGACCCTTAGCATCATGCTGTTCATAGCCGCTAATTTGGTAATCAAGGACGCCCAAGGTGCGCATCAACCAGACGAAAAGTTGGCACAAGTGGCCAACCTGTCGGCGCAGTGCACGCTGCACTCGCGTACTCTTACCCCATTGGGTAAATGAAGCGACGACAGCAATAGGCAAGATCAGCGCACCCATCAGCAACGCGCCAAGACCGAAAGCACCGAAACTGATAGCCGTAGCCACCCATCGCCAACCATGATTTAAGAACTGCAGCAAAAAAAACACCCCATTCAACGCTGGGCACGATGCCCATGTATTGTGCCTATCGTTCACCTGGGTCTTGAAACAGGACTGCGACGGTGAAATAGTACCACCCACATACAGTTGATTCGTTAACTATCGTTTCTCAAACCAACCGGCAGCGCGCATTGTCTTCTACTTGTTTCATATCATCCTACACACTCACATGCAGTGCAGGCATCGGGCTGGCAGCGATCCGGGACTCTGTTCGTAATAACCTGAGTGGACTTAGCGATATAGGCTGGCCGGACAGTGATGTAGATACCTGGCTTGGGATGGTGGATCAAGACTCACTTAACCGCATTGAACTTACGCAAAAATGGCTAAGTCGTAACAATCAGCTTGCCCTGTTGGCAATGACTCAGGATAACTTCCTCGCAGCTGCTCGGGAACAGGTTAGCCGGTTCGGGCCACAGCGCGTTGGCGTAATACTCGGCACCAGCACTTCAAGCATTGGCCGTACCGAAGAGGCTTATTGCCACTTAAGCGACACCGATGAATTCACCGCAGAGTATATGCAGCCGGAGATTAATACACCGCATTCCACCGGTGCCTTCATCGCTAACCATCTAGGCATTACTGGCCCTGCAATCACCATTAGTACAGCCTGCTCATCCAGCGCGAAAGCATTCGCAAGCGGCGCGCGCTGGCTCGAAGCCGGCCTGGTTGATTCCGTAATCATTGGTGGCGTCGACACGCTGTGCCTGAGTGTCATTTATGGATTTAACTCTCTGCAACTCGTCTCAAGCGAAGCCTGTAAACCCTTCGACCAGCACCGCACCGGGATAAGTCTGGGCGAAGCTGGTGGCTTCGCCATTCTGAGTAAGGACTCAAAAAATGCACAAGCGATATTATTGGGCTATGGCGAAAGTACGGATGCATGGCACATGTCGACGCCCCACCCTGAAGGACTCGGCGCTAAACTTTCAATGCAGCAGGCACTAGATCGTGCCGCATGTGAGACCTATGATATTGACTACATCAATCTACATGGCACCGGCACCCGTGCAAATGACGATATCGAAGGTCTTGCCTGCAAGACGCTATTCGCCGATGCACTAGCGGACACCTATGTCAGTGCAACAAAGGGGCTTACCGGCCACACACTTGGCGCAGCAGGCATCACCGAAGCAATTTTAGCTATTGAAAGCATTAATACCGGCATCGTGCCAGGCACAACCAATACGACCAACCCAGAAACAGTGATGCATGAACACTTACTGCTAACCAGTACGGAAGCAGCGATAGGTAAAGTCATGACCAACTCTTTCGGTTTTGGCGGAAATAACTGCACACTTATTTTCGGAGATGCTGGAGAATGAAACTCTACGTATCAGGCATCGGTATCTGGTCGGATCTTGCACAAAACTGGGAACAGCTTAAGACAGCTTTGGCCGAAAATTCCGATACAAACCCGGCCGGCATCCCCCGCTCCGAACTCATTCCCCTGTCTCTTATACACATCTCCGAGCCCACGAGACAAGAGGCAATCTCGT
>CAJXQV010000168.1 GCA_913058165.1 uncultured Chromatiales bacterium
GAGATTGCCTCTTGTCTCGTGGGCTCGGAGATGTGTATAAGAGACAGGATTTTGGCCTACCCGAAGATTGAACTCGGTGCGGTCACCCGGCGCTGGTTGAAATACGGTGGGTTCGATCCAGAAATCGTGAGCATCCGATGCTACAGTTAGAGCGAATAATACAGCTAAGGCTGTGGCGCAATTTTTTAGAGATTTCATCATGCTCAAACGTACCTTTTCTGCTTGGCTTTTCGTTGCTTGGTTTTTTGTCAGTCTACCAGCGATTGCACATGAAGTTGTGCCGGCAATTTTTACTATCAACCTACAGTCAGATGGCACCTATACGATACAGTCGCGTCTTAATATGGAAGCGCTGGTGGCGGAGATTGATCCTGCGCTAAGCGATACCAGTGAATCGCCCAATGCCGCTCTTTACGAAAGCCTCCGTGAGTTAGCCCCGGAAGATTTTGCTGCACAGATAGAGGCTTTTATTCCGGTCTGGGTAGAAGGTATCCGAATGGACTTCGACGGTGAGCTTTCGGTGCCGATATTTGAGTCGGCATCTGTGCCGGTTGTCGGTGATGTCTCTGTGCAACGCCTGAGTACAGTTGTTTTACGAGGCGAAATATGGACCGGTGCTAAGGCCTTTACCTGGCAATACGATCCGTTTTTTGGTGAAAGTGCGGTAAGGGTGGGTTTTTCGGGTGATGAAGCCGTGCAGGCGCAATTTTTGCAGCCGGGGGAGTTGAGCAAGCCATTTCCACTTGGTGATCGCCTTCAGCCGAAGTCGCGCAGTGAGGTTGCGGCCGAGTATGTCGGTTTAGGGTTTACTCATATCCTGCCAAAAGGCGTTGATCACATCTTATTTGTGCTGGGTATTTTTCTATTTAGTCTTCACCTGCGGCCACTGTTATTGCAAGTTACCGCATTCACCGTTGCTCATTCGATTACGTTGGGATTGTCGCTTTACGGCTACATTGCGCTGCCGGCCAGTATTGTTGAGCCGCTGATCGCAGTGTCTATTGTTTATGTGGCAGTGGAAAATATTCTCACTAGCGAACTGAAGCCATGGCGTATCTATGTGGTGTTTGCATTCGGTCTGCTGCATGGCATGGGCTTTGCCGGAGTGCTCACCGAGCTGGGCTTGCCGCGCAGCGACTTTGTTACCGCTTTAATAGCATTTAATGTCGGTGTCGAGCTGGGGCAGCTCGCCGTTATTGCCATAGCTTTTCTTGCTGTCGGCGTTTGGTTCGGGAAGAAGCCTTGGTACCGTCAGCGGATTGTAATCCCCGGCTCAGTGGGTATTGCAGCGATGGGTGCCTGGTGGACGGTCGAGCGCGTATTTGGCCTTCAGTAAAGCCTACTGCCGCTGAGCGTCTTTGATGGCCTGTTTATGTGCCCGTCGCTTTTCGTTGGTGTCGCTCACGTCGCTGCCGATGTGTTGTTCGCCACGAGCTTTTGCCAGATCGACCTGTTTCTGCCGTTCCGCATAGCGCGCCCGTTGCTCAGGCGTAGTTTGATCGTAGCAGTGTGGGCAACTTACCCCATGAACGTACTGCTCGCTTTTTTGGTGATCTTTAGTAATGGGCATGCGGCAGGCATTGCATTGGTCGTAATGACCCTTCTGGAGCTGATGGTCAACGGCCACACGCTCGTCGAAGACAAAGCATTCACCTTCCCAGTTTGAATTATTCTCGGGCACTTCTTCAAGGTACTTCAGGATGCCACCTTCAAGGTGATACACCTCGTTGAAGCCCTGTGATTTAAGATAAGAAGTGGATTTCTCGCAGCGGATTCCCCCGGTACAAAACATAGCTACTTTTTTATGCTTGGCCGGATCGAGATTGGCTGCTACAAATGCGGGAAACTCTTTAAAGGTCGTGGTCTTGGGATTAACTGCGTTTTTGAATGTGCCGATCTGTATTTCGTAGTCGTTGCGGGTATCGATGAGCAATACTTCGGGATCTTCGATTAATGCGTTCCAGTCTTGCGGCCTTACATAGCTGCCCACCACGCCGGCCGGGTCTACCCCTTCTATGCCCATGGTGACGATTTCGTTCTTAAGCTTTACTTTACTGCGAATAAAAGGCGTGTCATCGCTATAGGACTCTTTGTGGGAAAGCCCCGGGAATCGGGACGAATCGCGCAGCCAGCCAAGCACAGCATCGATGCTTTCCCGGCTGCCCGCCACTGTGCCATTGATGCCCTCGGACGCCAGCAAAAGCGTTCCCCGAACGTTGTTCTGCTGCATCAGGTTCAGCAAAGGTTGTTGCAGTGCGACCGGATCTTTAACGGTAACGAACTGGTACATGGCAGCGACGACGATTGATTGCACGGGCCTTCCTTAGTGTGTGCCTGAGTGGGAATACGGTGAGATTTTGCTCAGGGGTCGGGATTATAGCGATTATTGACAGAGGCTCTATAGAGGTTTTGTTATCATCCACTCATGCCTAAACCTCATGAGACTTCTCCGATAGGATTGCCTGTCTTGTATTCGTTTCGTCGTTGCCCTTATGCAATCAGGGCCAGACTGGCTATCGTGCAGGCCGGTGTTGCGGTGCAGCTTCGTGAAGTGGTGCTGCGCGATAAGCCCGAAGCGCTGCGTGATATTTCACCGAAAGCCACTGTGCCGGTGCTGGTTTTCCCTGACGGACAGGTCCTGGAGGAAAGTTTCGATATTTTGCAATGGGCGCTCTCCGGCCATGAGCAGGGGAGTTGGCGGCCGGCAGACCCATCCGGTTTGCGGGAGCTGGTGGCCGGCAACGATGGCGAATTCAAACGTAATTTGGATGGCTATAAATACCCAGACCGCCATTTAGAACAAAGCCGCGAAGAGTATCGTGCTGCTGGTGAACTCTGGCTAGCAGAACTCGATCGTCGTTTAATGTTGTCACCTTATCTTGCGGGGACTCATCCCGGCGCCGCCGATATTGCGGTGTTCCCGTTTGTGCGACAGTTTGTGAACACTGATGCAGAATGGTTTGCGACCACCGGGTACCGCGCATTGAATAGCTGGTTGACGGCATGGCTCGCATCGTCTCTATTCATCTCCGTCATGAATAAATATGTGCCATGGCAGCCGGGTGATGAGCCAATGGTATTTCCTTGACCGCAGGTTAACCCTCTGGCCTTGACGGATTATTTGTTTAGCCTCAGCACTCCCAAAAAGGTTTGTGCAGAGTTTGCGCTAATGTTGTTTTGGGTGTCTTGCTTCGGTCTTTTTCTTGTGCCCACATTTACTGCGCACATGGTCGGGATGATGCCGATAGACCTAGTTTTTCCGGTCACTCCGGCCGCTATTGGCTAACACGAACTGTATGCTCAGCTCCTGCTCGTCGATTGACTTTACCCTCCCGCGCCGGGCCTTTTTTTTGAGCCTGCCGCCGCTTGAATTACTGTTTACAGTACTGCGGGGCTTAAAGCTCGCCGTACTTGCTATTGCTGGGTTTCTGGGGGAAATCGAAGCAAGGCTCTCAGTTGACCATGTTTACCGGAGTGACCAGTTCTTTTGCCAGTATTATCGCCTGCTCACCGTTAGGCGAGTAGCCATCCGCACCGATCTTTTGCCACAGTCCGGTAACGCCTGCAAAAGCATTACCGCCAACCATGATCTGCGGCCGCGGACTGTGCTGTTTTAGGGCGTTAATTGCAGTGCGCAGTTTTGGCAGCTGTGAGCTTAGCCCCAGCGAAAGCATGATGATGTTGGCATCATAAAATTCCACCGCCGCAGGCAGATCGTACGCAGGCACATCAGCACCCAAATAAATTGTGCGCCAGCCTTCCATTTCCAGCAGGTAGGAAATAGCGCGTATGCCGAGATCATGAGCATTGCCGGCTACCGACGCACACACCGCAGTCTGTCTCTTATACACATCTCCGAGCCCACGAGACAAG
>CAJXQV010000169.1 GCA_913058165.1 uncultured Chromatiales bacterium
TACGAGATTGCCTCTTGTCTCGTGGGCTCGGAGATGTGTATAAGAGACAGGAGAGTAAAGAATAGAATAGCGCCCGGGTTACGCCTTCCAATGACCTGACCGCCAACGCCGCTTGGAGGGGGCTTGCAGGAGCATCCTGCTGTTATCTGATCATTACCTAAATATTAAGTTTAAAAGTATAGTCGGGGCTCTTAGTGCAAATTGATCGCCAGCAGCTCTAGATGATCGGCAGCTGCCCAAAAATGGATGGATTTGCAATGGAGCTATGCATCGTTGCCCTATTTGCCCGAAGATAAAGACATTACAAATCGAATGGGCTATTAAGGACGGCTTTATGTGACCTCTCAAAACTCGCGTATTTATTCTGCATTTGTCGGTTATTCTATTTTAACTGCATAATATTGCCGCTGAGTTTCGTGAATTTACTGCCGAAAATATCTATGAATTTACGACGTTATTTAGGTTTGGGTGTCATTGCGATTGCAGTGGTTAGCATTGGGCTGTGGAGTACTCAGTCTCCTGATTATATTGATGTTGCTGTAATCGAAGCCGATGCAACAGATGATATGCCTCCCCTTCAGAACAACTCGGTTGGTGGCACTTACAATAAAGATGGCGTGGCGCCGTTCGGTATGGCGCAGCGTTTGCCCAAGCAGCTTGATGGCGTAGCAGTTGTCGCTGTTGTTGCAGAGGAGCCCGGAGTTGAGGTCGTGATGGCCGATCAGAACGCACTTTTCGGTGTTCACTGCGTTGCTTGTCATGGGCGTGATGGGCTTGGTATCGAGCCGCTGGGCATTGGGCTGGTTGATTCACCGTTCGTGCAGAGTAAATCCACTGCTGAGCTCGTAGAGATGCTGAAAGTCGGACGAATGCCAGACAGTGCCGACAGCGTAAAAGGCCGTGTTATGCCGGGCTTCGCCTGGATGGGTGACGATCAGCTTACCGAAATGGCAGTGTTCCTAAAGGCGCAAAATCCTTAGGGCAATATCTGTTTAGAGTGTTTGATAAAAAGCCGCTGGACTGCCAGCGGCTTTTTTGTGCCTCCAGTTAGTTTGAACGCCTGCCGCGCTTTGGTCGCCGGTAGCGCAAATGCTGGGAATCGGTCCTGTGTCGCATAGGATTGCGGTTCAAGGAGACCCTGCCATGTCTGAAATGTCTGAATCGATCCAAACACCCGCCAAAACGACCGTCTGGCCTAAGCCCGCTCTAGCCTGGTGGACCGTTGCCGTACTGGTGATGGCTTTTATCTTCTCGATTGCTGATCGCATCATCATTAGTTTGCTGGTGGACCCGATTAAGACCGACCTTCAGCTCAGTGAAACGGACATGGGCCTGCTAATGGGGCTTTATTTTGCCTTGTTCTACGGACTCATGGGGTTACCGATTGGACGCCTGGTCGATAAATACTCGCGGCGAGCGATTGTGGGCACCGGCATTTTTGTCTGGAGCTTAATGACCGCGCTCTGCGGCTTGAGTAGCACCTTTTTTCAATTGTTTTTTGCGCGCGCTGGGGTTGGCATCGGACAGGCTACTTTGTCACCATCGGCATATTCCATGATCGCGGATAGTTTTCCGAAGGAGAAGCTCGGACGTGCACTCGGCGTGTATCAGTCGGGTGCGTTTCTCGGAGTAGGGCTTGCACTGATGTTCGGTGGTCTGGCGATTCGTTTTGCGGCGACCGCTGATGACGTGAGTTTGCCATTGTTGGGTTCGGTAGCGCCATGGCAGCTGGCATTTATTGTGATTGGCTTGCCGGGAATTATTGTTGCGGCCTTAATGTTCACGGTAAAAGAGCCTGCGCGTCAGGGTATGAAGCCCGCTGCCGCTGCTGAGATTAGTGTGGGGCAGGCCATTGGCTTTGGCGTAAAGCGCTGGCGTGTGTTCCTTGCTCATTTTACCGGATTTGCTTTGCTGGCCTTGCCGATGACAACGCTGGCAACCTGGGTGCCCGCATACTTCATGCGCGTTGTCGGTATGTCAGCGCCTGAGACCGGTTTTAAACTCGGAATCATTATTCTCATTTTTTCACCGATTGGCGTGATTGCCGGCGGTTGGCTGTCGGACACACTGCTAAAGCGCGGTATTAGCGATGCACCGCTGCGGGTTGCTGTTATGGCGGCTGTGTTCATGGTTCCTTTGTCTATCCTTGCCACCACCATTAAAGACCCGTTCTGGGTGCTTGTGGTGGCCTGTCCCTTTGCTTTTGGCGCCAGCATTACTATGGGGCTCGCGGCAACGGCATTGCAGTTGGTTACACCCAACCGTTTGCGCGGTCAGATTGCTGCGGTCTGGATGCTGTTTCTCAATATAATTACTGCGGGTTTAGGTCCGACAGCTGTTGGTATAGTGACCGGTATGGTGTTTAAAGACCCCATGGCGGTTGGTTTATCGGTGGCCACGGTCAATACCATTGCGGTAGTTTTGGGTGGCTTGATTCTGTTCACAAGCTGGAAACCCTACCGTGAAGCAGTGGCGCTAGAGAACGCTGCCTGAGCCGTTAGCTACGCACCACCAGCACGAACCCAGCTCAGCGAAACGCAGTCGAATCCAAACAGCGCTGCGGTTCATGTGCCGGGAGATCGTCTTTCATGGCAATGGAAGACGATTGGGTAGCAGACTAGCCGGGCGATTAATCCACGATTGGTCGCAGTGCAGCGAGCATAATCAGCCGTCATTTCGGCAGGGCAATAATGGCCTGGATCAGGGCCACGACGATAATCTGAAATCAGTGGTCTTTGATGCGCTTGCGCTCACAGAGATACAGCGCTGCTTACAAAACAACAACCTAGGTAAGCCAACGTATTGGAATGCGCTTGCCGCGTTGCCGGGGCTCGCCAGCCTTAACTAAGCCGCACAGATTCGGTCGATTTCCGCCAGTTCATCAGTGCTCAGGCTAACGTTGCCTGCAGCGGCATTGGCCTTGACCTGTTCCGGTTTGGTGACGCCCGCAATAACACTGCCGACATAGCCGCGATTCGTGAGTCCGCCCATAGCGATTTCCAGAATACTTTTACCTATGCCCTCGCCGTAGCTGATCAGCTGTTCTACCTTCTCCATCCGCTCATCGGTTTTAAATGAGCCGCCCCACGCCGCCAGGCGTGAGCCTTCAGGGTCGGGCTGGCCTTTGCGGTACTTGCCGGTGAGCAAGCCTGACTCCAGGGGGAAGTAGGGAATAATGCTAATGTTGTCTTTCTCGGCGACGGGCAGCAAATCATCCTCAATAGTGCGGGTGAACAGGCTGTACCAGTTCTGCGCGGAGATGTAATGGTTGG
Organism: uncultured Chromatiales bacterium; assembly: GCA_913058165.1. GTDB lineage: Bacteria > Pseudomonadota > Gammaproteobacteria > Steroidobacterales > JABIQA01. The sequence continues at coordinate 3,273 of CAJXQV010000169.1, forward strand.
TGCCCGCAGCATCAGCCGCAGCGGCCGCTTCGGCTAACTGGGCACCGTTCATGTTGGAGCAACCAATGTGTCGTACTTTGCCCTGTTGGATAAGGTCTTCCAGTGCGCGCAGGGTTTCTTCGGCCGGTGTGTCGGTATCGGGAAAGTGATATTGGTACAAGTCGAGGTAATCGGTGTTGAGCCTTGAAAGGCTTTCCTCAATTTTTCCCATGATGTATTCGCGGGTGCCACCATTCTCAATACTGCCGCCACGACCGCTTGAATTGGCGCCGAATTTAGTTGTCAGGATAATATCTTTACGCTTAGCACCCAGTGCTTTTGCCAGGTACTCCTCAGATGAGCTGGGGCTTTTACCGTAGATATCGGCCGTATCGAAAAAGTTAATGTCGGCATCGAGTGCCGCATTGACGCAGGCGGTGGTGGTTTCCTGATCGACCATCGAGCCAAACATCATGCAGCCGAGACCTACTACCGAAACCTGAAGGTCCGAATTACCCAGTTGTTTTTTTCTCATTGTGAGCTGTCCTGAACGGAGGTGGTTATGCTCTGTCTCTTATACACATCTCCGAGCCCACGAGACAAGAGGCAATC
>CAJXQV010000170.1 GCA_913058165.1 uncultured Chromatiales bacterium
GAGATTGCCTCTTGTCTCGTGGGCTCGGAGATGTGTATAAGAGACAGGATGTGAAGATCCAGGATCGTTCATTAATCTGGAACACCGATCTGATTGAAACCATGGAGCTTGAAAACTTACTGATGCAGGCTCAGGCAACAATTAAATCTGCAGTTGCGCGTAAGGAAAGTCGCGGTGCGCAGGCCCGTGAAGATTATCCTGATCGCGATGATGCAAACTGGATGAAACACAGCTTGGTTTGGGTGAACCCCGAAACCGGTGCTGTGCAACTGAAATACCGTCCGGTGAAACTGGAGACTCTGACTGATGAAGTCGAGACTGTTCCTCCTAAAGCCCGCGTTTACTAAGGGGATATTTGAAAATGGCTCAATTTATTCTGCCTCCCAATTCACGGGTTAAAAAAGGCAAACACTTCAAAGCTGAAGGCGCGAAGAATGTGCGTAAGTTTGTGGTGTATCGCTATGATCCTGATTCAGGTGAAAATCCGCGCATTGATACCTATGAGATCGACATGGACAAGTGCGGCCCTATGGTTCTGGATGCGTTAATCAAAATCAAAAATGAAATTGATCCGACGTTGACGTTCCGCCGTTCATGCCGTGAAGGTATTTGCGGTAGCTGCGCAATGAACATTGATGGTGCTAATACGTTGGCTTGCACTCAGGCTAATGCAGACATCAAAGGCGCTGTTAAGATCTACCCGTTACCGCACATGCCGGTAGTGAAGGATCTTGTTCCGGACCTCACCAACTTCTATGCACAGTACGCTTCAGTTAAGCCTTGGCTGCAGACTCGCACGCCGCCACCGCCTGATCAGGAGCGCCTGCAGTCCAAAGAGGACCAAGAAAAGATTAACTCGCCTTCAGCCTGTATTCTGTGCGCGTGCTGTTCTACTTCTTGCCCTTCATACTGGTGGAACGAAGACCGTTATCTGGGTCCTGCTGCTTTGCTGGCGTCGTATCGCTGGTTGGTTGATACCCGAGATGAGGCAACAGGTGAGCGTCTTGACGAACTGGACGATCCGTTCCGTCTGTATCGCTGCCACACTATTATGAACTGCACCAACGCCTGCCCGAAGGATCTCAATCCTGCGAAGGCTATTGGTGAAATCAAGCAGATGCTCGTCGAGCGTCAGCACTAAGCAGCAAAATCGGGCGCCACGTTGAACAGCCGTTTCAACGTGGCGCTTTTTTGTTTCTGTACACAAAATCGGGTCCATGCTCTGGTGGTAAAAAAATCCGGTTCAAGCTCGTGCGGAATGTGGATGAATTAATGACCGACCCTAAATTCACACCAGAGTTTTTAAACAAGCTGCGTTGGCGATGTCGTCGCGGTATGCAGGAACTTGACCTGTTGCTGCTTGCGTATCTGGAGCGATATTTTGAAACAGCTGAGCCTGCGCTACAGCAAGCCTTTCTTGATATCCTCGCCATGCAGGATCCGGATATCTTCCATCTTTTAACCGGCCGTTCTACCTCGGACGATGCCAATGTCCAGGCCGTCATCCAGGTACTGCTTACTTTGCACAGTAAGTAGAGCCGGCCAGCATCCTGAGTCACAACTTTTGGAGACAACGCTGAATCCGTTAGCCTCCATATCGCTGGCTTCCTGTTTCAGCTGCATGTTGTGTTCGGTAATCACCAACGTTTCGCACTAGCGTCAGTTATTTGGTTTTGCCCTGCTTGGTATGGCGAGTTGATTCTCGAACGTCCATTTCTTTGCGTAGCTCTTCGATTTACAGCTCGTTCGTTTGCATGCGCCGATGTATATTTGATCTATGTCAGCGGGCTTTAATCGATTGTTGGTGTTTCGCCCGGTACAGCAGCGGGTATTGTTGCTGGTGTTGGCGGGAGTCGGTGCATTGGCGGCAATAGCTGTGGTTGTGAGCGACCTGCCTTGGTGGGGGCGGGCTGGAGCATCAGCCGTTGCTGGCGCGATTCTTATGCTTGAGGCTCGTCACTTGCATCGGGTGCCCGGCAGTCTGCAGCGGCTGCCTGATGGGGTTTGGCTCGCCTACCCGGAGCTCACTAAAGTCTTTGTTGGCGTAGATAATCCGATTAAATGCATGTTGGAACGGCACTTTTTGGTGGGCAACTGGTCTATATCTTTGGTGCTTAGAGATAACCGCGGTCGAAAGCTAGCGGTCTGGTTACTGAAGAGCACCTGTTCAGACCCGGAATGGCGGCGAATTAGAGTGCTGCTGCGTTGGTCGGATGCTAGTCCGGGGTAGGATGTTTAACGGTTGTTGGGTTAGTGATGCGGGCTCCGGGTGGGTATCGTATGAACTGTTAAACGCGGGGACTTGCCCTGTGTAAATGACGTAAACTAAAGCAACGCAGCGGCTAAAGGATGACACCTATGATTGGCCGCAACTTGAGTTATCGAAAGCAGACCGTGGTTCGTGATGCACACGGTGTTTCTACCGCGACCGCTGCGGCGCGTGGCGAGGTATCACTGACATCTTTGCTTGCAAAGAAGGGGTCGGCTAAAACAGGGATACAGGGCGTTACCAGACCCGTGCCAAGTGCCGGTGTTGGTGGCGTTAAATCTATGAGCGACAGACAGATTGATCAATTGCTGGTAGACCGCGTGAATGCGGGCGAGAAGCATGCCTTTGACCTATTGGTGGTGAAGTACCAGCAGCGCTTGATAAACCTGATCATGCGCTATGTGCACGACCACTCAGAAGCCATGGACGTGGCGCAGGAATCTTTCATTAAGGCCTACCGTGCATTGCCTAAGTTCCGCGGTGAGAGCGCGTTTTATACCTGGTTGTACCGCATTGCGATTAATACGGCCAAAAATCATATGGTGGCAGCCCGCCGCCGACCTCTGGCGTATTCTGAAGATATCGATGATCCGGAGCGTTACGAGTGGCATTCGAGTTTGCAAGATAACGACTCTCCCGAAGCGCAGGCTTTAGGCGAAGAGTTGCGTGAGACGGTTGAGACGGCGATCAGCAGTCTTACGGATGACTTGCGCACCGCAATTATGCTGCGTGAGCTTGATGGCTTGAGTTATGACGAAATCGCTCAGGCGATGGATTGTCCGGTTGGAACCGTGCGCTCGCGGATCTTCCGTGCCCGTGAAGCCATCGATCAGAGTATTCGTCCATTGCTTGATGAAACAAGTTAGTCCAGTTGCAGTAGCGGCTGTTTGTGCAGGGCAGGTCAGGGTGACCGTCTTTAAAACGTATAGTGCTTTGCCAGAGCAAAGTGGAGCAGGGCTAAGGTCCGGGATTAAGTGAAGAGTAATGAGTTCCGATAAGTATTCAGATACAGCGGGTATGCCGCCGGTTAATTCGACCATTGATGAGCAGTTGTCAGCCTTTATTGATGGCGAGTTGCCTCAGGAAGAGATGGAATTGCTGCTGCGTCGTATCGAACGCAATGATGATTGCCGGAGTCGGTTTTCACGGTATGTCAGTATCGGCAGCGTGCTGCGGGGCGATGTGAGCCAGTCCGACCGGATTCGTGTCGGGGTTATGCAAGCGATAAGCGGCATCGAGCAACCGGATCAGGAGCGGCCTGAAAAAGCGGTAAAGCCACGCTCAGGCTTCGGGCTGCGGGTGGCCGGTTTGGCGGCCGTTGCCGGGATTTGTGGTCTCGCTGTAATGGGTGTGCAGCCTTCGCTGCTTGGTCTCGGAGGCCCATCAGAACTCACTGTGGCAGAGGTTGTAACCCCCGCCGGTGCGGCAGCAGCAACCCCAATTCAACGGGCGGCGTCGAAACAGGCGGTGCAGTCAGATCGTATGACCAGTTATCTGGCCGCTCACGGCGAACATGCCAGGACTATATCTTGGCGGGTTGCAGCTGTCTCTTATACACATCTCCGAGCCCACGAGACAAGAGGCAATCTCG
>CAJXQV010000171.1 GCA_913058165.1 uncultured Chromatiales bacterium
GTAGATCGTCGGCAGCGTCAGATGTGTATAAGAGACAGGTGCTGAGATACCACACAGGTAGAAATACCATCAGAGCAGAGCCTGCCATCACTATGAGCATTTCTCTGGATCGGGTCAGGCCCACAAAAATGCCATCGTATAGGAAACACCACACAGAGATCAGCGGAGAAATAATAATCCATGGAAGGTACTCCGCGGCCGTCAGTCGCACCTCGGGAATATTGGTGACTGCTCCGACAATGGCTTCGCCGAGCAACCCATAGACCCCACAAAATATGGCTGCGATGAATACAGACCAATACAAGCTGCGCTTCACTACCCAGCGAAGTGCTGCTTGATTTTGACTGCCAAAAGCTTTCCCGCTCAAGGCTTCAGCGGCATGGGCGAGACCATCCAGAGCATAGGATAGGAATAACTGGAGATTTAGCAGCACTGCATTGGCAGCGAGAATGAGCTCACCATAGCGCGCACCTTGTGCGGTAATAAACGCCAGTATTAGCATCAATGCCATAGTTCGAACAAAGAGATTGGTGTTAATTGAGAACAGGCGTCGATATCTACTTACTTGCCACAATTCCCTAAGGTCAATGCGGCCCTTGTGTTTAGTGAGCTCCCGTTGCAACAGAACGATGGCAAGGGCCAGGCCCGCGTATTCTGCAACAACGCTGGCCCAGGCAACGCCGGCAATCTGCCATCCGGAGACAGGCACCAGCAAAAGATCGAGAGCGATATTTAGCGAATTTATCAGCAGTATAATTGCGAGTGGTGCACGGGCATTCTGCATGCCGAGGAACCAACCGACCAGTGTGAAATTTATAAGAGTTGCAGGTGCGGCCCAAATACGGATGCTGAAATACTCACGGGTCGCGATCCCAACATCCGGCGGTGCGGCAAGTAACTGCAGTGAGATATTTAGCAGAGGCACTTGTAAGAGAATGAGTAATGCCGCAAGGGCGAGGGCAATGATAGAACTTTGCGCCAGAATAGTTCGTGCGAGACCGGTCTCACCAGCACCTAATGCCTGCGCGGCAAGCCCGGTGGTGCCCATGCGGAGAAAATTCATTCCCATGAACAGCACGGTAAAAATAGTTGCGCCCGCAGCAACTGCACCCATCCAATAGGCATCACCGAGATGGCCCATTACCGCGGTATCGACGAAGCCCAACAGCGGCACAGAGACTCCGGACAGCATCATGGGTGCTGCAATACTCCAGATTGCACGGTCGCTGTAGGCGTTGTGGCTTGTTTGCATTTGCCGGTGGATTTCCGTTGGTTGGTTCTTAGCCAGGGCATTAAAAAAGCCCCGCATTGCGGGGCTTTCAGATTAACGATGTGCGCCTGGCTAGTCCATTGCGACCTGTAATTTTTTGATAGCAGCAGCCTCGATTTGCCGGATGCGCTCTGCGGATACCGAGTACTGCGCTGCCAGTTCATGCAGCGTAAGCTTTGCATCGTTTAGCCAGCGTGCTTGCAGGATTTCACGACTGCGTGTGTCGAGTTGTTCCAGAGCAAGTTTTAAGCGACTGCTTTGATCATCGTTATGATCTTCGCGCTCTATCAGTTCTGCCGGGTCTGCGTTAGCTTTTGGCAGGTAATGCACCGGTGCATAGCTGGCCTCATCATCGCCATCGGTAGGCGCATCGTAGGTGAGATCAGAAGCACTTAAGCGTTTCTCCATCTCTGTGACGTCTTTAGCGCTTACACCAAGGTCATTAGCAATTGCTGCAGTTTCATCAGCAGACAACCAGCCCAGATGTTTTTTCTTCTTACGTAGGTTGAAGAATAATTTACGTTGCGCCTTGGTGGTTGCAACTTTCACCATTCGCCAATTACGCAATACATATTCATGGATTTCTGCGCGTATCCAATGTACCGCATAGGTCACTAGTCTTACGCCGACCTCAGGATTAAACCGCTTGACGGCTTTCATTAAACCGACGTTGCCTTCCTGAATAAGGTCAGCCATTGGCAGACCGTAACCGTTATAGCCACGGGCAATATGAACGACGAAACGGAGCTGCGATAACACCAGTGCACGTGCAGCGCTCATGTCTGCATGTTCATGCAGCTGGGTCGCTAACTCGTGTTCACGTTCTGCTGACAATACGGGAACGTTATTGACCGCATGAATATAGCTATCAAGGCTGCCAACCGGGCCGGCCAGAATGCTGCTCATGGGACTGTTTACTAGTGCTGTCGTCATCGATTAGTTCCTCCTTTTCCGTGCAGCTCAGCTGCAGCGGTTGCGTAGTCTAGCACTCTGGTCGTTAGAGTGCTAAGAACGCCCAGGGTTCCCTAAGAAAAGGCGAATAAACCCTTTTATTAACAGGGGCTTAACTTGGCTGTATGGAGGCGATGTGCCGGGAGACGGCAGTCCAGGCACCAATCCAGCCGGATAGGAAACCGCCCAAAAGGATTGCGCCAATACTGGTGAAATTGAGCCCCTGCAGGGCAAAGCTCGCCTGGTATAACCCGGTGAGGCGCTCAATGGGCTCGGCCAGAATTAATGCGCTAATAACCAGCAGAACGATGCCGAACAGGCCACCAACGAGACCGTACCAAACGCCAACATAAAGAAACGGACGACGCACAAATCCATCGCTGGCCCCCAATAACTTGAGCACCTCAATTTCATCACGCCGACTCTGAATATCCAGTCGGATAGTATTACCGACGATAATAATTACGGCTGCAATCAGCAGCACTCCTGCAATGGTGACGCTGCGCCTGAGCAGATCTAAAATAGCATTAAGTCGTTTAACCCAGTCGGTGTCGATACGAACCTGATCGACGTTAGTTTTGGTGCTTAGCTCATCGGCCAGTGTCGTCAATTTGCCAGCATCAGCAGCTTCAGTAGGCCGCACGACGAGCGTATGGGGTAACGGATTTGTGCCGAGCGCACTCAGCGCCTCGCTAAACCCTGAGGCCTCTTGAAAGTCTTTGAGCGCGTCATCTGCGCTAATGATCCGGACCGTTTCAATGCTTGACCTGAGTCTCAGGCTTTCTGCGAGCTTGCCGGCATCGGCAAGGCTAGCGCTGGGTTTAAGGTACACGGAAAAATCCCGTATGCCATCAAAGCTATCAGCAACCGACCGACCATTTTGTACCAACAGGTTGAGAGCCGCGGGCAACGCCAGCGCGATACCGATGACCGCGATAGTGAGCATGCTGGCCAATGGTTTTTGTATTAGGTCATCGAAGGCATCAATAGCATTTTGACGATGCAAACCGAAGTAATGGCGAAGTTTATAGATCAACGTTTGAACTCCGGCAGAGTGTTCTCATCAATCTCGCCGTCTTTCAGTACCAGCCGTTTGCCGCCAAGCTGATTCAGCAGGTTCAGGTCATGTGTGGCAATAACCATGGTTACCCCGATGTCATTAAAGCGCTTGAACAGACGCATAATGTCGAGTGACAACTCAGGGTCGAGGTTGCCGGTTGGCTCGTCAGCCACCAACAACCCAGGGCGGGAAACGACGGCACGGGCAATGCCAACACGCTGCTGTTCACCCAGAGACAGCGTTCTTGGCGGGCTTTTTTCCTTTTTCAGCAGGCCCACCTGATCCAGTGCGGCGCGCACACGCCTGCCAACTTCGCGTTGGTGCATGCCGGCAATTATTAGCGGTAGCGCTACATTGTCGAATGCACTGCGATCCTGAAGAAGCTTGTTGTCCTGAAACACCAGACCTACTTGCTGACGATAACGCGGGATTTGGCGATTAGGCAGTCGACCAATGTTGCGATCGTTAACGAAGACCTGACCTCGCGTGGGGCGCTCAATGCATGCGAGCAGTTTTAGCAGCGTGCTTTTACCACTGTCTCTTATACACATCTCCGAGCCCACGAGACAAGAGGCAA
>CAJXQV010000172.1 GCA_913058165.1 uncultured Chromatiales bacterium
TTTCGGGGCAGTCGTTAATCGCAGCAAACATTTCATCGACAACTGCGACCGGGTCGCGGGTGCGTCCAACCCGGCCTTCAATGATGGGGTAGGTGCAATAGTCGCACCTTAGCGGGCAGCCTCGTTTGGTTTGGATAGAGTCGACACCGAAGCTCTGGTAATACGTGTGCGCCGCAAGTGAACGGTCTGGAGGTATCAATGTGTTCATATCCAGAAATTCGGGTGGTCGCGGGCTTGATAGTATCTGACCATCGATACAGCGATGCAGAGCTCCGATTGAGCTTATACCCTCGCCTGTTTCAAGAGCCTTCAGCAGCTTTGGGAACGCCTGTTCGCCTTCACCGGAAATGCCGTAATCGGGTTTGAGTCGAGCCATTAATTCTTTGGGCATGACACTAAAGCCTGAGCCCCCAAGAACCACAGGTGCAGCACAGCTTTCGCGAATGGTAACGATTAGGTCAGCGTAGTAATCGAGATTGTCTTCCATGCCGGAATAATCATTGTTCTGGATATTACGCATTCCCAGAGCCACAACATCCGGATTCATTTCGCCGAGAGTTGCTTTCAGGTGTGCATCAGGGTCGTCGACAAAGCACAGGTCAATCAGCTCTTTGTCATGGCAGTCGGGTGTGTTGGCCATGATATACAGCAGTCCGATGGGTACTACTGCATCCGGAAGTTTTTCCCGATTACCGGAGATAAAGGCGATTTTCACGAATTCTTTGCCTCTTTAAGCCGACGCGGTATTGCCCGCAAGGGCATGACTTGCTTGATAGACGGCTTCAACTTCTACCAGCAAATCGGAACGGCATATGTCGCCTAGCAGCACTATATAGTCTGGCGCACTGTGATCAGAGTTATGGAGTAGCTTTTTCAGGCTGTCGACAGCCAGGGGGAAATCGGCTTTATCGCGAACATAGATCCGCAGGCATCCAGTGGAGAAGCTTTGGGCCTTGACGGTTTGCTTCAGCGCGGCGTCGCGCAAACTAATTATATTGAGCGTTGTCTCTTCTGCTTGGTTTATGAGTTTGCTGGTGTGCACACTTTCATGCCCTAGTATGCTCGCAGTCCCCGATACAAGCAGAACCGGACGTTCACACTGGCTTAATAACACAGCGCGGGCGAATGAAGGGCTGCGAGGCCCGTATTGGCGAGGATACTGAAATGCGCTCATTTGGCGGGGGTTTTCGACACGGATATTGTCGCTCTTGGCGGCGAGTATCGTAATGCCCAGCCGCGTTCCTGCAACACTGCCGATGGCTGTTCCGGCGGGGAGTGCTTCAATGTTGCAGTTGTGTGACTCGAATGCAATCGCGCGGCCTAAAGAAAACTGGCGGTAGCGCTCGCTGTCACCATCACCTTTGTTAATTTCAGGAATGTAATTCCAGGTGCGGACTATGTCTTGATAGTTACGCTGGACAACCTCATTCAGCATGTTGTTATAGATATCTTGAGTTAGTGAACTCAGGTCGCTAGTGTCATCGATAAGGGCTGTAGTGTGAATCATCAGCCACGATTTACTGGCAGCAAAAAACATGTTGTTAGCTATTTTCCCGCTGTGCACGGGTTCGCTGGTTTCCCAAACTTCGAATTTGGCCCCATTACCCAGTACCTGAAGAGGTATGGGGATATTCACCGTGCCATCAGCGGATTGCTCCGACGCGTCTCGGCCAAAACAAAAGCGGAAGAGGGCGTTGGTTTCGGTTGAGCTATCTGTCTTGTCTAGGCGAACCGTGAGCTCAGAACAAGAAGGTATTTTTTTAGCTGCTATTGACATGTGTTAGCTTTTTCGCCGTTTGGCCGGCCCGAAAATGCCAGCCATAAAGAAGATGAATTTAAATACGAGCAATCGCAGGTGTACCGAGTTACTTTTATACACATCACCGGCAAGCATTGACACCACCGCCTGTTCGACACCCAATATATTGCGTGGGTTCTGGAATAAATACTCCATTTGAGGCGTTGTAAACCGGTATATAAACCAGCTGAATGCCTTTACTGCACGGGTCATTGCGCGCTCGTAGCGCTTGCGTGCAATGGTGTAGCTTAGCCTATTTCCCTGCAACCAATGGTCGACTAAAGGCACCACTCTTTCTGCACCTGACATTGCCAGATATACACCGCTCGAGAATACTGGGTCGATAAAAGTATGTGCATCACCGATAAGGGCGAATCCTTCTCCGCTTCGTTGGCTGGACGTGTACGAATAATTCGACACAGCTTTTGCAGGGAATAGCTGCATGCCATTCTTGAAGCGTTTGCGAGCAGCAAAGGATTTATTCACAGTATTGCCGAGGAAGTCGCATAAGGATTCAGATGGCTTACGCGTCTTTAGGTAGTCAGGGCTCGAGACAATGCCAACACTCATCAGCTCATCGCCGAGGGGTATAAACCACATCCAGCCTTGGTCAAACCAATACACGTTGATATCTCCAGAGCCATCACCCTGGTTAAGCGGGATACCGGAAAAGTGGGCAAAAACCGCAGAAGCTGTGTGTCGTGAGTTCGGTATGCGCCACTTTTGCTGTTTGGATATGAGCGACTGTTGTCCGGATGCATCCAGTACGAAGCGACACTGCCACGCGCTAATATTGTTGTCAGCGTCACGGACTTGCAGTTTATGGATGCCATCACTGGCTAGAGAAACAGCTATAACCTCATGTTGCTCGAGGGTTTGCACACCGTTAGCATGGCTGTTGTCGAACAGTATTTTATCGAGTTTGGAGCGCTCAATTTGATAGGCGTGAGGTGGTGACTCACCCAGAGCATTGGCGAAGGGAAAGCGGGTTGGTTTGGCTTTGATGGTCGGACTGGTAAACACGGCCGCATTTTTTTTGATGCCAGCAGCGGCTACCTGGTCGAGTACGCCCAGGTGCTCGAAGATAGGCAGGTTCATTGGAAGGAGCGATTCGCCGATATGGAAGCGTGGATGTGTTTCCCTTTCAAATAGAGTGACTTGCCACCCTTTTTGCGCGAGTAATGTTGCCGCAGTTGTGCCCGCAGGCCCACCACCGATCACTATGACATCCTTTGTTTGTGTGCTGTTGCCGACTGATGGGGTTTGAGCTTCGATGTTCATGCGACCATTGTACTTGAACCGTGGTTTGCTCAAAATAGAGTCTTGCATGAATATTCATGCGTTGGATATCGTAAACAAGTCAATCTGGGTGTTGATTCAATCATAATTAGGGAAGTGGGGCTTAAAAGTGGAAAAATCGCCAGAAGAGCAGAAGTTGGCAGAGCTAATCGTAGAAGTGTTAAATCTTGAAGATGTTACTGCTGATGATATTGAGCCGGAAGACAACCTATTCGATGATGGTTTAGGGCTGGATTCTATTGATGCCCTCGAAATCGCTGTGGCAGTGTCCCAGAATTATGGTGTTCATATAAAGGCCGAAGACGAAGAAACCAAAGAGGTTTTTCGTACTTTGCGAACCTTATCTGCATTTATCGGCCAGCAGGCTGTCGCTGGTTAAACTCGGCAAACCTGTTTGTCGTGTTTGTCGGGTTTGGCCTGGAGGCCAGTGTTGAATTCAGCAACTCACTTAATGTTAGACCGGGCAATGCATCGGCCTATGTTTCTGACCGAAAAAGGACAGATTTCTACTGCAGATTTTTTGTCTCATGTGGCTGCGCTTGCAGAGCGACTGCCTGATAAACCGTACGCGATAAATTATTGCGAGAATCGTTATCAGTTCGCGGTAACTTTTTTTGCCGTTTTGCTTCGAGGCCAATGCAATGTCCTATTGCCGGGTCATCAGGCGGGTTTACTAAAGGGTGCCGCACGGCAGTTTTCTGATGCCTATATTGTAACCTGTCTCTTATACACATCTCCGAGCCCACGAGACAAGAG
>CAJXQV010000173.1 GCA_913058165.1 uncultured Chromatiales bacterium
ACAGAGTAGATCGTCGGCAGCGTCAGATGTGTATAAGAGACAGTTATTAACACCTACCCATTTCGTGCCAGGGTCATTGAGCGAAACCTTAAGAAAGCCCAGGGCAACCAACGACAGATTGTTCGGAAAATCTCAGACCGGTTGAGAGCCTCGCTGAACAATGCCGAAATACAGGCCAACGTCCACGGTCGGCGCAAACATCTGTACAGCATCTATCGAAAGATGCGCGACAAAAACCTCGCCCTCAACGAGATTGTCGATGTCTTCGGCTTCCGGCTCATTGTTGATGATGTCGACACCTGCTATCGCACGCTCGGCATCGTTCATCAACTGTATAAGCCAATGCCCGGGCGCTTTAAAGACTACATCGCCATTCCGCGAGTGAACGGTTACCAATCACTGCACACCACCCTGTTCGGACCAAACGGCATTCCAATTGAAGTGCAGATCCGCACCCGCGACATGGATCTCATTGCCGAGGCCGGGGTTGCATCGCACTGGCAATACAAGGCCGTAGACTCGTCAGTGATCACGCCGCAGGCCCGTGCGCGGGAATGGCTGCAATCCATCTCCGAAATGCAATCAGCGGCGAGCTCAGAAGAGTTTATGGAGAACGTTAAGGTCGACCTTTTCCCCGACAAGGTCTACGTGTTTACGCCACGCGGGGACATTCTGCGGTTGCCACGCGGGGCTACCTGTGTCGACTTCGCCTATGCGGTGCACACCAGCATCGGCAACCACTGTGTTGCCGCAAAAATTGATCGTCGTCTGGTGCCGCTGCGAACCCAGATTAAAAATGGCCAGACTGTTGAAATCGTCACCTCCAAGCGGGCGCAACCTAATGCGGTATGGGTGAACTTTGTGGTTACCGCAAAGGCTCGCTACAACGTTCGTCAGGGGCTGAAAAGCCTCCGTCGCAATGAGGCTATCGAACTCGGCCGACGCTTACTCACTCAGGCGCTGGCTAATTTTGGTTCGTCTATGCGTAAGGTTAGCCGGGCTCGCGTAAAATCAGTACTGCGCGAACTCAAGCTGCGCAAAACCGTGGAGCTTTACGAGCAACTTGGCGTGGGTGAACGCCTGGCACCATTGGTTGCACAAATGCTGGTGCAGGAAGACGACCGCGAACAAGCCGATGGAAATCCTACCGGAACCAGCATCGCCATTGCCGGTACCGAGGGTATGATAGTGAGCTATGCCCGCTGCTGCCATCCGCTGCCGGGCGATGCGATTATGGGTTACATGAGCTCCGGCCGTGGCATCGTTATTCATCGCAACGTTTGCGGCAACCTGAGCCAGTACAGCAAACAACCCCACAAATGGATTCCAATGCATTGGGCCGAAGAGCTAGAGCGCGAATTCGTCGCGGAGATTAGGGTTGAGGCCGAGCATAAGCCGGGGGTACTCGCTGAAGTCGCCGCCCGTATTGCCAACACCGATTCGAATATTGAGCAGGTGTCTATCGATGAAACTGAAGAGGACTTCGTGCAACTGCGCTTCAATATTCTGGTAAAAGACAGCGTCAGTCTCTCTCAGGTGCTGAAAAAAATCCGCAATATGAAGAACGTGCGCCGCGTCATTCGCACCTGCGCCTGAACCAGGCGCTAATCTCATATAGAATCGAAGAAAATTAGCCATTAAGTTGCTTTAATCATCAATATTTTCCCGCTGCCAACCAGCGTTGCGCGGGCTTACTGTCAGGAATTCTGCAATGCCAAAACTCGCTATTCACACCAACGATGCTCCAGCCGCTATTGGTGCTTACACACAGGCAATTAAGGCCGGCGACACCGTCTATATTTCAGGCCAGATTCCACTAGACCCTGCCAGCGGTGACATTTGCAGCTCAGACATTGGGGCTCAAATTCATCAGGTGTTTAAGAACATGACGGCAGTTGCCGCCGCAGCCGGCGGCACGCTTGCTGATGCAGTTAAAGTGACGGTTTACCTTACCGACCTCGGTAACTTTGCTGCTGTTAATGACATTATGGCCGAGTACTTTCCAAAGCCCTTTCCCGCGCGCGCAGCATTAGAGGTCAGCGCACTACCGAAAGGCTCGCTGGTTGAAGCGGACGCAATTTTGTCGCTGTAAGCTAAGGTGCCGGGGCCTGAGAAACTCACTGATCTGCGGGGTATAGGCCCCGCACTGGCCGAGAAGCTGCAGCGGCTTAACGTGCATACGCCCGATGATTTACTGTTTCTGCTGCCACAGCGCTACGAAGACCGCACCCGGGTTACGGCAATCGGTTCGCTGCGCCCAGGCAACCGCTGTGTCATTGAGGGTGAAGTCGAACTCACCGAAGTGGTGTTCCGCCGACGACGCACCATGCTGTGCCGGGTTTCCGACGGCACCGGCATTCTCACACTGCGGTTCTTCTACTTTTCCAAAGCCCAGCAAAATACGCTGGCACGCGGCCAACGGGTGCGCTGCTATGGTGAAGTGCGCAGCGGGCCGGGCGGCTTTGAAATGGTTCACCCGGAATACCAGCTGCTCAATAAGAATGAGTCAGCACCACTCGAACAACAGCTCACAGCGGTCTACCCAACAACCGAAGGCTTGCAGCAGTTCCGCCTGCGCGGTCTGCTGGAACAGGTGCTAAAAACACGCATTAACGAACTGCCGGAGCTCCTGCCGCAGAGTCTGCTTGATGCACAGCAACTGCCGAGCCTGCAGGAAGCATTGCTGTGCCTGCACAAACCGCCCGCTGATGTCGAACTGCATGAACTCATTGACGGCAAGCACCCCGCTCAACGGCGCCTGGCTCTGGAGGAAATCCTCGCCCATCACCTGAGCATGCGGCGCATCAAACTGGCCAACGACAAAGAGCCTGGCCTGCCGATGAAGACCGACACTGAACTGTTGAATCAATTCCTCAGCAGCCTTAGTTTTCAACTGACGGGTGACCAACAACAAACGCTTGCCGACATTCAGCAGGATCTCTATAAACCCCACCCGATGATGCGTTTGATACAGGGTGATGTTGGCTGCGGCAAAACCGTTGTCGCTGCTGCTGCTGCACTTACGGCAATCAGCTCCGGTTATCAGGTGGCGATTATGGCGCCGACGGAGCTCCTGGCCGAACAGCACCGCGACAATTTTCAGAAATGGTTTCAGCCGCTGGGCATTACACTGGCCTGGCTTACCGGCAGCATCACCGGTAAGGCGCGTGCTGCTGCCTACCAGGGTATTGCGGCCGGTCATGCACAACTCATCATCGGCACCCATGCACTGTTTCAAGATGCGGTCGCTTATCACAAACTCGGTTTAGTCATTGTTGATGAGCAGCACCGGTTTGGCGTGGAGCAACGCTTATCGCTTATTGAGAAAAGCGGCACCGGTAAGCGGCAACCGCATCAGCTGGTGATGACCGCAACACCTATACCGCGCACGCTCGCAATGACCCTGTATGCCGACCTCGACACATCGGTAATCGCAGAGCTGCCGCCGGGTAGAACGCCTGTCACAACCGTTGCCGTTCCGGAACAACGCCGGGGTGAAGTGGTAGCGCGGATCAAAGAAGCCTGTAAAGGCGGGCAACGTGCTTACTGGGTTTGCCCGCTTATTGAAGATTCGGAAGTTCTCGATTACTCCGCCGCCGAAACAACTTTCGCTATGTTGCAGGAGGCGTTACCGGAGCTCGCGGTCGGGCTTATTCACGGCCGTATGAAAGCCGCCGAGAAGGATCGCACCATGAAGGCGTTTGCTGAAGGCACACTGAAACTACTCGTTGCCACCACGGTAATCGAAGTGGGCGTCGATGTGCCTGAGGCGACTCTCATGGCTGTCTCTTATACACATCTGACGCTGCCGACGATCTACTCTGTGTAGA
>CAJXQV010000174.1 GCA_913058165.1 uncultured Chromatiales bacterium
CGTGGGCTCGGAGATGTGTATAAGAGACAGACTGATGCGTGATCACATGATCGAGTACGTGCGATATGTAGAAGAGCGCTACCCTGCGCTCATGGATGAGAGTGTTACCTGGCAATAATCATCAAGCAAATGTCGTGTTCGTCGATGTGGCCAATCCGGCTACTAATGCACGGTGTTTGGACGAAGAGAGAGGATAGGCATGAGTAGTGTAAAGCTGGATTCTGAATGTGTAGAGGCTAATCCGCCCGGTGCCTTCACCGGTATTCGGGTGCTCGATTTGAGTATGTATTTGGCCGGGCCATATTGCTCGCGACTAATGGCTGATATGGGCGCAGATATCGTCAAGATCGAACCACCTTCTGGAGATTTTCTGCGTTCGGCGCCGCCGATGCGTGATGGCTCAAGTGCCTACTTTGGTCACCTTAATTGTGGTAAACGCAGCGTCTGTATTGATCTAAAACAGCCCGAAGGCATTGAAATCATTAAGCGATTGCTCGAGGAAACCGATGTCTTGCTGGAGAATTTTCGACCGGGTGTGATGGCGCGCTTTGGTCTTGATTACGAGGCCGTGAAGCTTATTAAAGCTGACATTGTTTACTGCTCTGTCTCGGGTTACGGGCAGACGGGTCCCAGTGCAAGCTTGCCGGCCTTCGCGCCAATAATCCACGCTTCAAGCGGTTTTGAAATGCAGTCTATCCGATATGAAGCGGATATTGAGCGCCCCATTGCAAATCGCAATTGCATGGCCGACTACCTGGCGGCGACTCATGCTCTGGCTGGCATAGGTGCAGCGCTGTTTCGGCGGGCAACAACGGGCAAAGGGGATTATCTTGATGTTGCGCTCATGGACACTGTGCACAATGCAATGGGTTACGAATATGTTGATGCTCAGTTCCCTGGCCAGCCAACACCTACCTTTAGACCTATGCGCACACTTGACGGTTTTATCGCGATGGCCCCCGTGTCTGAACCAAATTTTCGAGCGTTGGCCCGAGCCGCCAATAGCTCTCACTGGCTTGAAGACCCACGGTTTGTCACTCGAGAGAAACGAATCGGGCACTGGCAGGAGTTCTTAGATGTCATCGAGCTATGGACACAAACCGTCACGAGCGATGATGCCGAATCGAACCTTGCGCGTGAGGGCTGTCCCGCGTCCATCTATCGGTCCATTGCCGATTCCCAAGTTGATCCTCAGGTTCGAGTTCGAGGTTCTGCGGTAGACGTCGAAGATACTAGCGGTACTTTTCAAGTAGCGAACTGTCCAATTAAGTTCACTGATGCCATTGCAAACGCTGGGGAAAATGTTCCTGAGTTGGGGGAGCATGCTGACGAAGTTCTTGCTGCAGCGGGATATTCCGCTGAGAAGATCAAAGCGTTACGCGGTGCCAATGTAATAATTTAGCAGGGGGCGCGGCGGTAAATTGCGTTGACCTAAAAAAGATATTAATAGTAATCGAGTTAATTAAGGGGTATCTAAATGAAAAGTGTGAAACTAGGCACGGGCCTGGCTTTTTGGGGCGATTCACTTCGGCCTGCCATCGATA
This sequence comes from uncultured Chromatiales bacterium, assembly GCA_913058165.1. Classification (GTDB taxonomy): domain Bacteria; phylum Pseudomonadota; class Gammaproteobacteria; order Steroidobacterales; genus JABIQA01. The sequence continues at coordinate 1,545 of CAJXQV010000174.1, forward strand.
TGGTTGAGCGTGCAGATATACAGTACCTCTGCTGCGATCATCTCGCTGAACTGACCATGTCGATTCTTAGTAAACAGAAGTCCCGTAAACCGGACCTGGGTTATACCACTGATATTATTCCGTTCCTGCGCGGCGTGCTGCCTAAGTGTCATGAGCGCGGTATCAAAATTATTTCCAACGCAGGTGGATCGAATCCTGAAGCGTGCGCAGAAAAAGTGATTGAACTTTGCCGGGAACTTGGCCTGCACGGAATGAAAGTCGCGACGGTAACCGGCGATGACATTATGGACCGCGTCGATGGTTTACTTGCGGACGGTATCGAGTTTGCTAACACGGATACCGGTCAGCAACTTGCGGATATCCGCGACAAGGTAACCCAAGCCAACGTTTATACTGGGTGCGACGGCATCGTTGAAGCGCTAGAGCAGGGCGCCGATATTGTTATTTGCGGTCGCGTCACAGATGCTGCTTTGTATCTTGGTCCGATGAGACACGAACTAGGCTGGGCAGCCGACGATTGGCAGAGCCTGGGCGCTGGCACGGGCGTTGCACATTGTATTGAATGTGGGGGGCAAGCCAGTGGTGGTCTGTATTCGGGCGGCTGGCAAGATATGAACAACCTTTCGTCGCTGGGCTATCCGGTGACAGAGGTTTTTGAAAACGGTGAAGCGACGCTGTCGAAAACGCCACAAACCGGTGGCTCAGTCACGGTCGGGACTGTGAGCGAGCAGCTTGTTTACGAAGTACTTGATCCTGCTAATTATTTAACGGCAGACGTTGTGTCCGATGTCAGTCAGATCAAGCTGGATCAGGTGGGTCCTGACCAGGTACACATTCATAATGTTAAGGGTAAACCTGCACCGGCAACGCTCAAAGTGAATATGGGGTACCGTGCCGGGTTTGTTGGCGAGACACAATTTACTTACACCTGGCCTGATGCAATTAAGAAAGCCAAAGCCGGTCTTCAGTTCCTCAATGAACGATTAGAGCAGGTCAATTTTAAATCATCAGCCACGCGGGTTGAATATGTGGGCCACAATTCTATGTGGGGGCCTGAAGTTTCTGATCCTCCAGAGGATCCTGATATTGAAGAAATCGTCGTGCGATTCGCGGCGCGATGCCCAACAAAAGAAGAGGCTCAAAAAGTTTTTACTGAAAGCGTGCCGCTTTACAACAATGGTCCGGCCGGAGCGAGTGGCATTGGTACCCGGCCGCCGATCAAAGAGCTTTATGGTATTTGGCCTTGCCTTATCCCACGCGAATTAATAACCATTAAAACAACTGTTACGAGGGTGACACCGTGACTGTTCGAGTTTGGGACCTTGCTCATGGACGCTCGGGTGACAAGGGCGATATCTGTAACATCGGCCTCATTGCGAGAAGCGATGAAGCATATGAAAGGCTTTGCCGACAGGTTACCTCCCAACGTCTTCGAGATCATTTCGGGGCGCTAATTAAAGGTGACGTCGATCGATATGAGTTGCCAAACATTAAAGCGCTGAACTTTGTCTGTAAAGGTGCTCTCGATGGTGGTGGCACACTGTCCCTTCGATCCGATCATCTGGGTAAAGTGATGTATACATGGCTGTTACGTATGGAGCTTGATGATGAGTGAGGCACACACCAACTTGAATGAAGCTTCGGTCGCATCCGCCGAAGAATTAGCCGCGCTTCGCTCCCTGCTTCAAAAATTCTGTGCTGAAAACATTCGCCCTCGAGTACGTGAACTTGAAGACGCGGGTGAGTTCCCGCGTGAACTTTACAAAGAGTTGGGCGAACTCGGTGCGTTTGGCTGTATTTTTCCCGAAGAATTCGGTGGCTCTAATATGGGTTTTGAAGCGTTGGCGCTGGTTGCAGAAGAGCTAGCCTATGCTTATCCGCCCGTTAGTGCCTCAATGAACCTTCAGGCCGCGACAGTACCACTCATGATTAAAAATTGGGGGCGGCCAGAGCAGATCAACAAATATGTCTCCGGTCTTATTAGTGGCACCGTTCTTGGCAGTAGCGCCTTGACGGAGCCAGATGGTGGCACAGATTTAATGGGCGCTATGCGCACAACTGCAAAACGTGATGGCGCTGATTATATTATTAATGGCAGTAAAATGTGGATAACCAACGCCAACGTCGCCGATGTTGTGATTGTTTATTGCAAAACCGACACTGAAGCCAAACACAAAGGCGTCAGTGCCTTCCTTGTAGATACAACGACCCCCGGGTTCGAAGCGAACCGAGTTAAATGCCTGTCTCTTATACACATCTGACGCTGCCGACGATCTACTCTGTGTA
>CAJXQV010000175.1 GCA_913058165.1 uncultured Chromatiales bacterium
TTGCCTCTTGTCTCGTGGGCTCGGAGATGTGTATAAGAGACAGTTACTAAAGAGCCTGCTTATCAACAGCTTCATTCGACTCTATAAGGTTAACCTGTCCGATGCGGAGAGCCCGGATGCTGGCAGTTACCGAAGCTTCAATGCGTTCTTCACCCGTAAACTTAAAGATGGCGCACGACCTATTGATGAAAGTCGCAGCGCTGTGTGCTCCCCGGCAGATGGCACGCTCGCCGAATCAGGGCTGATCCACGGTTCAAAACTCATTCAAGCGAAAGGTATTAACTACACCGTCGAGCAGTTGTTCGCGAGTTCGGATCTTGCCGCCCAGCGTTTTATAAATGGCAGCTTCGCCACGGTGTATCTCGCGCCTTATAACTACCATCGCATTCATATGCCTATAGCAGGAGCACTCACCGAATCGGTTTATGTGCCGGGCGGCCTTCTATCTGTAAATGCAGCCACCACGGCCCAGGTGCAGGGCTTGTACGCCGAGAACGAGCGACTCATCCAGCTATTTAACGGAGAGAATGGCCCCTTCGCCGTTATTATGGTCGGCGCTTTGAATGTTGGCAGCATAACCACTGCCTGGGGTGGTGAAACTCCACAACACGTCCGCGAGATCGGTCATCATTTCCTCCACACCAAAAGCGATCCCCACACCTATTATGAGAAAGGCGACTATCTGGGCCACTTCAATCTCGGCTCCACCGTCATCTTTCTTGCCGGCCCGGAGCAGCTGCGCTGGGAACAAGGGCTGGAAGCCGGCACCAGCTTAAGAGTCGGCGAGCGCATCGGTACGCTGAACTAAATGCCCAACGTAACGCGGCAACGACTGAAGGTTCGGGCCAAATACCTGCGCACCGCAAGAGCCTATTTTGATGCGCAAAACGTGCTGGAAGTGGAAACGCCCATACTCAGTAACCGTGCGGTCACCGATCCGCACGTTAACTGCATTCGCGCTGGCAGCAAGCTGTTTCTGAGGCCATCCCCCGAATACGCATTGAAGCAACTGCTCGCCCAAGGCAGCGGTGATATCTATGAGATTGGTAGGGTGTTTCGCGATGGCGAAGCCGGCAGCCGCCATAACCCTGAATTTACGATGGCTGAGTGGTATCGCATTAACTTTAAGTTGCGACAAATCATCTCTGACACGGTGGACTTTATTACCCATCTTGCTGCTACAAGCCCCCACCCGGTTACCCGAGTTGAGCAGATTCAGTACACAGAATTATTCCGTCATGTCACCCAACTTGATCCGCTTAGCGCATCGGCTGAAACGCTCGCTGATTACGCGATGAGCAAATTGGCAGATCAACTCTCGCCCAACCTGCGCAAAGCCCTTGGTGATGACCGGCAAGGCTGGCTTGACCTGTTAATGAGCCATCATATTGAGCCTAAGCTAAAACCCGACACACTCACGGTAGTAACTCACTATCCGGCCGAACAGTCACTGCTGGCGAGGCTCAGTGATGAATTCCCTGGTACAGCGGAGCGCTTCGAAATTTACTATCGCGGTTATGAACTGGCGAATGGCTTTCACGAACTCACCGACCCGCAGGAACAACGACAACGATTTCTGAATGACCAAAAGATCCGGGCATCTGCCGGAGCGCAGGTTCCTGAAATAGATGAGGCTCTGCTAAACGCACTTAAAATAGGCCTGCCGGATTGCTCAGGAGTCGCCGTTGGTATCGACCGGCTCATTATGGGCTGCGAAGGCTACCGGCACATCAGTGACGCACTGGCTTTGCAACCTACTGGATACAAAAATGCCGGTCAGAACTGACCGGCATTTAATGTAAAAACCACGACTAGGGTTTATTTAACGCGCGACACATACTCACCGCTGCGAGTATCAACCTTAATAACCTCGCCCTGCTCTACGAACAATGGCACACGAACAACAGCGCCGGATTCAAGGGTTGCAGGCTTCACACCACCGGATGCAGTATCGCCACGAACACCGGGATCAGTTTCGACAACTGTCATTTCCACAAACTTTGGCGGCTCAACCATCAGTGGACCGCTGTTCCATAACGTTACCGTGCAAACGGCCTGCTCTTTCAGCCACAATTTTGCATCACCAACACACGCTTGATCTGCAGCATACTGCTCAAAACTAGTAGGCTCCATAAAGTGCCACATCTCACCGTCGCTATAGAGAAACTCCATTGTCGTTTCCATTACATCGGCAGCCTCAAGAGACTCTCCCGATTTGTAGGTGCGATCAACCACACGGCCCGTTTTCAGGTTGCGAATTTTTACGCGGTTAAATGCCTGCCCCTTGCCAGGCTTAACAATCTCATTTTCAATAATTGAACATGGATCACCATCAATAAGAATTTTGAGACCCGACTTAAAGTCGCTAGTGCTGTAATTTGCCATGAGAAATGCCTACTGTTAAAACGCTGTGCAACCCGCACGAAGACGCGCACATTAATACCGAACGCCCGAAACTGCAAAAAAAACATCCCGGTATTGTCCAGAATACAAAAGAGATTATGTCGGAAGCAGGCCTCCCGTAATGCAAGCATTGACCTTGATTCCCAACACTGTAATCATAACACCCGCGAGCTCATGACCTTACATAAGGTGAACGATTTCACGATTTCTGATGCGGGTCACAGTAAAAAATGGGCGTATAAATAAAATCGCACATTAGGAATCCGGCTAACTCCGGTCACGCACATATGCACTCAGGAATAAATCGTTGAATAAATCAGCAAGCATCTCTCTGATCGTTTTGGCGCACGAGGATGACAATGTTCAGGCTCTTAACACCATACTGAGGGGTGCCCGACACCCGGTGCATTGCCGACGTATTTCTGCTCTACAAAAACTCAAAGATGCTGTAATCGAAAACACGCCTCAGATCATTCTGATATTTTCTGACGAGCCCAATTTGGACTTAAAAACCGCCTGCGATATCGCAAAACAATGCTGCCCGAAGACGCCGGTTATTGCTGTACGTAAATTGGTAAACGAAACCACCATTACAGATGCGATGCGCGCTGGCGCCAGAGATGTTGTTTCGCTGAGCAATACAGAAAGGCTGGTGTTTGTATTCGAACGGGAATTGCGTTCCTTTCGCCTTGAGCATGGCTTTGAAGATGTCATGGTGACCGCAAAGCGATACAAACAGGAACTGCACAACCTTACGCAAGGCGTAACCGAAGCAATCGCCGATATTCAGGAAGGCATTGTCGTTGCCGCAAACCCGGCATGGGTCGAAATGTTCGGCTACGGGAATGAAGACGACCTGATCGGAACACCGGTCATGGATCTGTTTGCGGAGGATGACCAGCCGGTGCTGCGTGGCGCACTGGTTGCGTGCCTGAAAAATAAATGGGATCACAGCAAACTGAGGATGAACGGCTGCAAAGAGGATGAAAAACCCTTTGGATTGGAGCTGCTATTGGAGTCCGTAAGCTTCGATGATGAGCCTGCGGTAAGGGCGATTGTCGCCATTCAGAGCGCTGCAGATCAGACGCCGGCAGAACTGCTCGAAAGTTCAATCCACAAGGATCCTGTAACCGGCTTCTATCATCGTCATTATTTCCTCTCGAAATCCAACGAGCGACTCACCGAACCATTGGAAGGTGGCGTACGTGCAATTATTTACCTACATCCCGATAAATTTTCGAAGGTTCATGAAGATATCGGCTTGCTGGGAACCGAACAGATCCTAATTCAGTTTTCACAGGTGCTGTCTGACTACATGCAAACACAGGATTTATATGGGCGCTTTGGTGGCACTCAGTTCACAGCCTGTCTCTTATACACATCTCCGAGCCCACGAGACAAGAGGCAATCTCGT
>CAJXQV010000176.1 GCA_913058165.1 uncultured Chromatiales bacterium
TACGAGATTGCCTCTTGTCTCGTGGGCTCGGAGATGTGTATAAGAGACAGGAGGCTGCCAGTGTTCATAACCGGCACCATCGAACCGGGCGGTGGCTTCGGTGCGCCGGTAGCGGGCGCCTCGATCATCTTGCCGCTGACCTCATCCCAGACATAAAACAGGTTATCACGTGCTTCAGGGGTGCCGAGAATATCGGTTTCACGGAGAAACTTACCGTTATCCTGACGCACCAGAAATGGCATATCAGTTTGTTCACGCAGATACGCCGGATCAAACTGACGCTCAACGATAATGAGGTTAGCCATCGCCATGGCGAGTGCTGCATCAGTGCCTGGCTTAGGGTTCAGCCACTTACTGGCGTGCATTGCCGTCGGCGTAAACTCGGGCGAAATCGCAATAACCTCGGTGCCGTTGTACCTGGCTTCCCAGAAAAAATGAGCATCGGGAATACGGGTAACCGCCGGATTGCAGTACCAGATAAGGCATACTTTCGACTTAAATACCGCCGCCATCGTATCGGCCAGCAGTGGCACACCCGTGGTCATGTATACGCCGATTGGCAGGTCGCCAACGCCGGCAAATGCTTCCGGCACTTCACAGCCCGCTATTGTTGCGAAACGACCCAGCGCAGCAAATGATGCCCGCTTCAACACCATCTGGGTGCCCAACTGAGTGCTTACAGACCGCGGGCCAAACTCCACGTTGTAATCGATAAATTTGTCAGCAATCTCGCTCAGCGCCTGATCCCAGCTAACGCGTTCCCAATGGCCCTCCCCGCGGCCGCCGGTGCGTTTCATCGGGTAAAGCACCCGCTGTTTGCCGTACATATACTTGGCGTGGCGCAGACCTTTCTGACAACCCCGCGGGCCATAGTCGGGGACGTCTGATTCAGATTGGCCGTATTCGCCCTGCTGTTCTTCGCGCCAGACAATGCCATTGCGGACGTAAACATTGAACGCGCAGTTGCCAGTGCAGTTAGTGCCGTGAGTACCTCGGGCGACTCTGTCCCAGGTCCACTTGTTTCGCTGCACATCTTCCCAACGGCGATAGGCGCTTGCGGTAGAGTCCTGTGCGGCTACGGTACCGTAGCGCAAGCCAAGTACGGCGGCACTAGCGCCACCGATAAAACGTCGTCTGTTCGTTTCGAGCCTGCTGCCGTCCATGGTTTTTTCCTTATGTTACTGGCACGGAAATTATAGCACTCTGGGCTGTTATGCCGTTGTCGCTTTGGGTTATATCGTTGTCGCTGGTAATCACGCTAATCCTCGGGCTCATCCCAATTGTGAGAGCCGGGCATTACAAAGCTAATATCCGAATCTTGACCTAATGCGAGCTCGACCAGAGGCATTTGCTCATTGCCAATAAACAGCCTGTCGCCAATGCTGAATCCCGGCGTCGCAAAGCCCTGCTTTGCCAAATACGCCTCCAGATTTCGCTGCAGCGCATCGGCAACCACGGGTTTAGCCAGCCAAGCCTGCAGCTCCTGCAGATTAAGCTCACACGCCTCGGCCACATCCAGCAATATTGAAAGCTCGGAAATGTCGCTAGACTGAGTCCAGTGTGCGTCAAAAACCGCAGCAATGAAGGCTTTTTCTTTACCGCACTCAGTGGCATAGAGTGTTGCCAACAACGCATTTCGGGAATCGGCTCTGGTATCGAACTCGCGGTTTACCGACAGCCCACAGTAATCAAGCCAGGCCATCCAGTTACGAGCGGCGCTAGCCCGTTCGATTGCGGATGGTTTGCTAAGTTCTGGCAAACGATGGGTTAACTCAGAGCACTGCAACGGACGCCATTCAATTCGCGACATCGTGCGCATGGCTGCTTCGTTTGCGCGATTAAAAGCGACAAAACTCCACGGGCAATTAAAATCAAAAAAAGCTTCAACTAACGGTGTCGCTGTGGGTGAGTAGTCGCTCATGATTGAGTGTTACCTAGTTCAGTCATTCTTCCGCAGCTCTGTTTTGAGAACCTTGCCATTGGCATTTCGCGGCAGTGAATCAATCATGACAATGTCCTTTGGGATTTTAAAGCCGGATAACTGCCCGTCACAAAACGCGGCAACAGACTTAGCATCAACCGGAGCACCACCCTTACCCACGATGAAAGCACGCAAGCTCTCGCCCCACTTTTCATCCGGCACACCCACAACTGCGACATCGGCAACATCTGGATGCTTAAACAGCCACTCTTCAATTTCCCTCGGAAAGATGTTGTAACCACCCGAGATCACCATATCTTTTTTTCGGTCGACGATATAAAGGTGCCCTTCGTCATCCTTCTTGGCCATATCACCAACGGTAACCCAGCCGTCACGGAAGGCTTCAGCAGTCTCTTCATCGCGCTGCCAATAACCATTGAATAGACAAGGGCTTAGCGTGAATAGCTCACCTACTTCTTCGGGTGCGCATTCGTCCCCGTCGGTATTGAGCAATTTAACTTGGGTGTAGGGAAATGGCTGACCGACGCACTGTTGTTTGCGTAACTGATCTGCTGGACGCAGATTTGATACGACACTGGCTTCGGTGGAGCCGTAGGTCTCATGCAACAAGCCTTCACCGAAATAATCGATGAGAACTTCTTTTAAGGCCTGAGGCATTGCAGCAGCATTAGAGATAACAGTGCGTAAAACGTTATTACGGCCCGCATCGAGTATGGCTTGCTCCTGCCCCATCATTACTTTGAAATGGGTTGGCACACCGAAGAAGCCTGTTATCTGCTCGGATGCATAAGCGCGTAATACCGCTTCCGGTTCAAACTTAGTCATGATCTCGCAGTAACCGCCAAAAAATGCAGGCGCTAACGCAAACAACATGCCAGCACCATGGCACATCGGTGCAATTGCCAGAAACCGGTCATCCGGCGAGTAACAACCGTATTCAACCGCACAAGAAAATAAGGTAATGACGCGTGAGCGATGTGGGACCAACACGCCCTTAGGCTTGCCGGTAGTGCCCGAAGTGTATGGAATAACCAAAGTATCCCACTCGTTTATCACCGGCAGCTGGATAATGCCGGTAGCCTGCTGCAGCCAGCTATCGAGGTCATCCCCGATAACAATAATTGTTGTTGCTGTCGCAAAGCGCGAATCTTTAAGCGCCTCCGCACATTCTGCGTCGGCAAATACCACCTGAGCACCGGCATCATCGCAGACGGCAACAATCTCATTAGGTGTTAAGCGCGGGTTTACCGTAGCCAGCGCAACACCTGCTTGCGAAGCACCAACAAGAATCTCCATGAACTCAATGCAGTTCTGTGAAACGATAGCGCCATGAGTGCCCGGTTTCAGTCCGAGGCCGGAGCTTAAGCCGCTGCTGATACGATCCATCCGTTCGACAAACTCACGGTAGGTCCGCAGCGTTTGACCGCATTTATAGACAACTTTATTCGGATTCCGCTGAGCTGCTGCGCGTATGCCACCAGCCAGTGACATGTGTCGAAATCCAATGGGTAAAGGCATTGCGTTTGGGTTGGTCATTTTAGTATCTGTGGATCCTGCTGTGTAGAGTCAGATATGCATTTAGAAATTACGCGGGGAGCTTAAATACCCTCAGTGCGTTGTCACGCATTAGCATCTGCTTGGCCTCATCATTCATACCAAGGTCATCGACCTCTTTCACCGCGCGCTCTGGGTCGATCACGGGCCAGTCTGTACCGAACATGACTTTATGACGACCGTAGGTGTTGGCATAATGAACATAGGATTCCGGCCAGTATTTCGGCGCGTAGGCATCACCGGCCGTGTACACATTTTCATGCTGTCTCTTATACACATCTGACGCTGCCGACGATCTACTCTGTGTAG
>CAJXQV010000177.1 GCA_913058165.1 uncultured Chromatiales bacterium
TCTACACAGAGTAGATCGTCGGCAGCGTCAGATGTGTATAAGAGACAGGATTATTGTGATGGCGCTTGGCGGACTCTGGCATGGGGCTGCCTGGCACTATGTACTGTGGGGGCTTTACCATGGCGTATTACTGGTCATGTATCACACTGCGGCACCCACAATTTCTAGGCTCACTAGCGGCTTCAATAAAACCGGCCATTTGCTGTTCAATATCGCGAGTTGGTTTTTGACTTTCCAGCTGGTCACTATCAGTTGGGTGTTCTTCCGCGCAAAAGACGTTGGCGAGATCACAACCGCATTGAATATTATGCTGCTCACGCCTGTCAAAGACACAATAAGCCAGGGGCTTACGTTTATTCCCTATGCCGGCATTGGCGAACAAATGTTCTATGTCGTACTTATTGGTGGCGCGATTGTGGCCCAACTCATCTACAGAGATGAACCCTACAATTGGACTAAAACCTATTGGTTTAGGGGCGTACGCGGCGCGACATCATTAGCGCTGATGGTTATTCTGTACCCCAGCGTGAAAGAGCAGTTTATTTACTTCCAGTTTTAGTGCGTTCTATCGGTTTAAAAACAATAAAAAAAGCCGACCCTAGGTCGGCTTTTTTTATTCACACGGTTTGCTCTCGAAAAACCTAGTCGGCTATAAACACAGAACCGGCTGGACCTTCCTGGGTCCAGCGACGATCGATCTCTTTCTTACTTTCCGTTACCTGGCTCTTGTTATCTTTCATGCCCAGCCACTCTTTGGGAGACTCAAGGTACTCTGGATAGTTCTTCTGGGTGTACGCAAGAATCTCCGGTGGCAACTCAGAGGCACCGTTCATCAACTTATACGCATGACTATGGAAAGCCATAATACCGGGCGCATCACCCATTTCCATGAAGGGCAGCCACTGTGAAATACGTGACCACGAGGTCACACAACTGGCTGAGGTAACCGCGGGGTCCATAACCTCTTCCATGCGTCCAATCATTCCCCATAACTCCGCCGACTGATAGTTATCATCAGCAGAATGCAACGGGTAATCAGCACGGCTCATCGGCGACTCTTCAAAACGAAATACACTAATCTGAAACACGATGTCGTTACCGTAAACTTCATACGGGTATGGCGGTGAAAAACGACCACCGGCAAACGGATAAAAGCGATTAACCGGATCGTTAATAATATGGCGAACTTCGACAGTTTTACCTGTGTATGGGTTTTCCCAGCTATCGAGAACCTCATTGGTTTTCGGATCGGTGTAGTACAGCAATTCACGATGATAAAAACGGTAGCCCTCGGCCACTTCTTCAATATGGCTGCAGCCAATGCCGTAGGTGTTAAACAGCAATGTATTGCCCTTGCCCGGCACCCAGCCCCATACCTTGCCGGGAAAGCCTGACAAGACATCTTTGCCAGAAAGGTCGGCCTGAAGTTTCAGCAGGGCACGAAGATTCTCTTTGGGGTCATCCAGGTCCAGCGTCCGCTCGACGACCTTTAAGCCTGGTTGCGCCTGCAATGTCGGCGCCATACCCAGCGCACCCGCAGCGCCGATTCCTGCCAACAATTTTCGGCGATCTATAGAAATACTCTTATCCGACATGATGTGGCCTCATATAAAACTAAAACGTGATTCGTTGAAAACGACTATTAAATATATCACTGCGCTGCTGGCTCATCGGGGGTAACCGCCACCGCGACCAAATCGAGGTCAAAGCGCAGCTCGTCTGCCACAGACAATGCTCCCATCATCACGCTAAAGGGGGAAAGCCCGAGCTCAGACTGCAGAATATTAAATCTTGCCCGCACCAGCAACCGGTCATCATGCTGTTCCAGCTTCAATGGGATTGTATGCCGTGACAGGGTGCCGCCAAGATCAATAGCTATCTGGGCTGTGCATGCAGCCCCCACGCAATCCGCAAGAAAGCCGCGGATTCTAATCACTGGCCAGTTCGTGGCATCGAGCACCCGATCACTCTGCATATTGATCTTGGTGCCTGCTTTCGCATCCTCAGGTACCGGTGCCGAAAACTCGTCGCCGTAGTCGGCACGAATGCGCTCGTCATCAACGATCAGACTGGACACCGGTAATATCAGGTCAAACCATGAATCAGTATAGGCTGAGCCTAGGTAGACGTTTCCCGTAACAAAGTCGGAACTAATAACGTGGTTATGCCCCAGGCTAGCCATTGCGCCGGCACGGTAAGCCCGAACAACCAATAACGCATCGCCATCGGTTACCGCATACCCGGTGGCTGCAGCGAGCCAAACCATCCCCGGTTCAACCACCTCATCGGGCGCAGCCGATGGCGGTGAAATACGCGCACAACTCACCACACAAAGAGCACCGATTAGAACAATTAAAAAATGTCTCATAAAATCATTATCGCCGGACGGGGCACCGCTATTGGCCTAGCAACACTAAAAGCGTTAGTATTTAACGCACCTACGCACCCACAATACTCCGGGATTTAAGATGAATTCAACCGTCATGATGTGCAACAGAACGCTGGTTTTCAGAATATTAAGCTTATTCGGCTCGTTAATACTTCTCGCGGGGTGCTCGGCACAGCCTAATCCGATTATCGACACCAAGGGTGTCGATATGACGGTTTACGAACAGGACCTCGCGGAGTGCAAAACCTACTCCGAGCAGGTTCCGGTAGCCGAAGGCGTAGCAAAAAGTGCGCTCGGTGGGGCTGCTGTTGGCGGGGCAATCGGCGGGATCAGTAAAAGCGGCAGCATTGGTGTGGGCGCAGCAGTGGGAGCCATTCTTGGCGGCGCAGGGTCGGGGGTCGAAGAAGCCCGCAAAAAAGAAAACATCGTTAAACGTTGCCTGTCGAATCGGGGCTACAGCGTTCTCAACTAATAGCTACCCAGGGCAACTGACTCCGGTTCCACCCAATCCGCAATAACCGCCGGGGTTCTTTGCCAGATATTGCTGATGATAGTCCTCTGCGTAGTAGAACCTTTTACCCGCGGCAACTTCGGTGGTAATCGCCGGATAAGCTGCGGCGCTCAGCGCCTGCTGATAAGCAGCCAACGACTCCCGAGCCTGTTCCAGTTGGGCGGCATCATCAACGTAGATAGCCGACCTATATTGCGAACCCACATCGTTGCCCTGACGCAAACCCTGGGTCGGATCATGCGCTTGCCAAAACACCTGTAACAGCGCCGCAAAACTAATCACCTGCGGGTCATAAACCACCAATACTGCTTCTGTGTGGCCGGTTTGGCCGGAGCACACCTCCTCGTAGCCAGGGTTCTCGGTATAACCACCCGAGTAGCCTACGGCAGTAGAATAAACCCCTGGCAACTGCCAGAAGCAACGCTCAGCACCCCAAAAACAACCCAGCCCGAACTGCACCGTCGCCAGACCATCCGGAAACGGCGCTTTCAGGACATTGCCGTTTACATGATGACGGTTCGTCACCACTATCGAAGCACTGCGCCCCGCTAACGCTGCCTCGGGAGCAACCATTGCTGGCTTACGACCAAATAACCCCATCTTCTCACCCACCTACATCCAATGCGGAAAACTGCCGCAGAAAAAAATAAAGCATACCCGTTAATGGGCAGACAGCACAGCAAGCCGGCAGTTCCGCGGTTAATGGAAAGAGGCCTGCCACACGACTGTGGCTGGACTTCAATACAATCAACGTCTGCCGCAATCACGCCGGGGTAAGCGCATCAGAATGCTGTTCAAGGTTCTGAGGCTTAAGGCTCTGCTGGTGGGCTGAGGCCTATCCCTCAGAACACTGGACCTGTCTCTTATACACATCTGACGCTGCCGACGATCTACTCTGTGTAGA
>CAJXQV010000178.1 GCA_913058165.1 uncultured Chromatiales bacterium
CTGCCGGGCAGCCGCCGAGGCCGCCGAGCGATGCGTCGAAGGTGAAGATATTTTCTTCCAATGCGACCAGCGCGTTGGCCAAACCCAACCCGCGGGTGTTGTGCAGGTGCACGGCGGCAAGGTTGCCGTCGCCGACCACTGCTTTAACGGCGCGAATCATTTTGCGCAGCTGTGCAGGGTTGGCAGAGCCCGTGGTGTCGGAAAGACCGACCTCATCGCAGCCGAGCTCCATCAGCTGCGCTGCAATCTCAACAACCTTGTCCTGCTTAACCACGCCTTCAATACTGCAACCGAATGCGGTGGACAGGCTGCCTTCGAAACCGGGGCGCTGATCTTCAGGGAGCGAACGAATGAGTTCCACAACCTTGGCAATTTCTCCAAACACCTGTTCATGGGTGCGATTCAAATTGCGTTGGCTGTGGGTTTCGCTCACCGAGAGTGGCAGCGAGATTTTATGGGCACCGGCCTTAATGGCATTTTCAGCGCCGCGGAAATTAGGCACCAGAGCAGCCACCTGCAAGCCCGGAATAGTTCGCGCGTAGGCAACGATTTCTGCGGTATCGGCAAGTTGCGGTAACAGTTTGGGCGGCACAAATGAGCCGACTTCAATCTCGGGTACGCCGGCTTCGGCTTCGGCTTTAATCCAGGCCTCTTTCGCCTCGGTGGGCATTATGGCCTTAATGCTCTGCAGGCCATCACGCGGGCCCACTTCACTGATTAAAACGTCCAAGCCTGAATGGTCGATGCTGTTCATTGTCTCATTCCTTTATTGCTGTCCCCAGGCACGCTGCTATTTCCAATATGCGTCGCGCTGGGCGATAATTCGCTCAATTAATAAGGTCACCGGAAGCCTGCCTTGCGTTCTGCGGGCGGCTTGCGATTAAAACCCTTTGATTACCAAGAGTTTGCATGCCCTCAGTTACCGGAGCTTGCAGATTTTATAGGAATTTGGCCGCTAGTAGGCATAAAAAAAGGCATAACCATGAGCGAAAACCTGCCCCTGAAGGGTATTAAAGTTGTTGAATTCACCCATATGGTCATGGGCCCGGCCGCGGGCCTCATGCTGGCTGACATGGGCGCTGACGTGATTAAGGTGGAACCTGTTAAGGGCGATGCGACCCGTAAGCTGCTCGGTTCCGGCTCGGGCTACTTTCCAATGTACAACCGCAACAAGCGCAACTTGCTGGTCGACCTGAAGTCAGAAGCGGGGAAGGCGGCGGTGCTTAAACTGTTAGAAACAGCGGATGTGGTTATTGAAAACTTTCGCTCGGGCACTATGGACCGGCTTGGGTTTGGCTACGCAGCTATTAAAGAACTTAACCCCAGCGTTATCTATTGCTCGGAGAAAGGTTTCTTGCCAGGCCCTTATGAAAACCGCACAGCGCTCGACGAAGTGGCGCAGATGATGGGCGGCCTTGCCTATATGACCGGCCCTCCGGGGCAGCCATTACGAGCCGGGGCTTCAGTGATTGATGTGCAGGGCGGTATGTTTGGCTCACTCGCGATTTTAGCGGCGCTGTTCCAGCGCACAGTGACCGGAAAGGGTCAGCAGGTTACCTCATCATTGTTCGAGAGCACTGTGTTCTTGGTGGGTCAGCATATGGCCCAGAAAGCAGTGACCGGCAATGCAGCAGCACCCATGCCCGCGCGTGTTTCTGCCTGGGCGATATATCAGGTGTTCCAAACCTCGGATGATCAGGTGTTTGTCGGTGTGGTGAGCGATAAGCAGTGGTTGTTGTTGTGCGATGCCTTCGGTTTGGACGAACTGGCCCATGACCCCGCTTACAAAACCAATAATGACCGGGTGACTAACAAAGAAAAACTGCTCCCGATCATTAAAGAAACCTTCAAGCAATACACCAAGGCCGATCTCATGACCAAGCTTGAGAAAACCGGCTTGCCATTCGCGCCAATCGCGCGACCTGAAGATCTGTTTGACGATGTGCATTTGAATGCCAGCGGCGGCTTGGTGGATATCACTGTTCCCGATGGTGAGTTCAAAGGTCAGCCGATCAGATTGCCGGCATTGCCCATTGAAATGGATGGCAAGCGTTTCGGTGCTCATCGTGACGTGCCGCGGGTAGGGCAGTATTCGAAAGAGGTGCTGGTTGAGCTGGGTTACAACGAGAAAGAGATCGCTGTGATGATCGCCGAGGGTGTCATTGGCGCCGAGTAGTGATGTTGTTTCTTGATGTGGCGTTGTCAGTTGCCCCTGTGAAAGGCTCGTCATTACAGTTTGATACAGGCGCAAACGCGCTTTTATGCTAATGTTGATTTAACAATAGAGCAATTATTTTATTGGCCTTCGCCCATGATGGCGCCGTGCTAAATGGTTTTGCTTAACGACCTGATGTATCAAAAGGGGTTAGAAATGAGAAAGCAGTTATTTTCTGTAGTAGCGATAAGTTTGTTGTCCGCAAGTGCATTTGCAGAGGCCCCCAAAGAAGGTTGGTTTGCCGGTGTTAGTGCCGGTGCTGCAAAAGTTAATGAAAATGCATTCCGTGGGCCAACCTATGTGGTGCAAAGTGATGTGGTTTCCATCGATAATAAAGATGCTTCATTGCAGGTTTGGGGCGGTTATCGCCTTGCAGACTGGGTTTCTATGGAAGCTCGTTACAGCACCTTGGGTGAATACGTAACCAATGGCGATGGCATTGCTGGACAGGATCAGGATAAAACTGAGGCCGAGGCACTGTCGGTGCACATGAAGTTAATTTGGCCATTTGGCGACAGTGGTTTTGATGTCTATGGGCAGTTGGGGCTGGGTATTGCCAAATGGGACAGTGATTTCACCGTCATCGAGTTTGAAGATAATACTTTACCTATTAATGGGCAGACTCGGTTTTCGGCATCCGGTACCGAGCCTGCTGTGAGTTATGGTGTGGGTATTCGTTGGACAATAATTCCTCAGTTAACCATGCAGCTTGCTGTGGATGCCTATAAGTTCGATGGCTCCAGTACATTCAGTTATGTCAGCGCAATTGTCCCCGCGCCAGCACCATCGGACCCGCAGACGGAATCTATTAATCAGCAAGTTAAATTCGATGCCGATATTCTGACCACCAGCTTAGGTTTGCAGTACAACTTCTAGCATCAGATTAAGCAATAAAAAAAGCCCCGCATTGCGAGGCTTTTTTTATTGCCTTAAGGATAGCTAACGCAGCAGCTGTTCTATGAACAATGCAGCGAGTCAGTCGCAGGCTGGCTCAGCCTCAAGAATATCAGGCGTGTCATGAAAGCCGTGCCACATGCCACCCCAAACTTGTTGCCCGCCGTTATCGCCATTGCGCCGAGTGACGTTGCAGACCGGGTTAATGCGGCTAAAACTAGCGGCACTTTTCTTGCTGAAATCACCCTTCCAGGTATATCCACGGGCGCTTGAGTCGGTCACGTGCCTGAAAGGCAAGGATCTCATCATCGCGACGCTGTGTTACGGCGATGGCATCGAGCCCTTCCAGTAACATCTCGCGGTCACCGGATCCGATCTCGAAGGCGTGCGCGAGTCCGTCAGCTGCGGTAACTGTGCAGTTGCTCAGGTCGACGTTTACCAGGTTGTGGGCAGGGTTTGCTTCGACCTGTGCCGCAATACTTTCTACGACATCATTGGCGAGCACCACCGGCAAAATTCCGTTACGAATACAGTTGCCATAGAAGATATTGCCAAAGCCGGGAGTAATGATTGCCCGGATGCCCCACTCATGTAATGCCCAAACCGCGTGTTCACGTGAAGAACCGCAGCCGAAGTTGTCGCCGGAAAGAAGGATCTTTGCCTGACGATACGGTTCCTGGTTAAGGATAAAGTC
>CAJXQV010000179.1 GCA_913058165.1 uncultured Chromatiales bacterium
ATCTACACAGAGTAGATCGTCGGCAGCGTCAGATGTGTATAAGAGACAGAACCTCATTCCGGTCACCCGAAAAAAGATCGCGCTGGCTAAGCACCGCGCCATCACGGGTAGCATTGGTCGATTCTTTTAAAGCCCAGGCAAACCACACCGTACCCACCGGCTTCTCCGCCGTGCCGCCATCCGGCCCGGCAATACCGGTAACGGCCACCGCAATATCCGCCCCACTCCGGCGCAAAGCACCCAATGCCATAGCCTCGGCCACTTCTTTACTCACCGCACCAAAGGCCTCGACCTGCCCTACAGGCACGCCAAGCAAGTCGGTTTTGGCGTTGTTACCGTAGGCGGTAAAACCGTATTCAAGCCACGCCGAACTGCCGGGCAAATCGGTCATTGATTTTGCAATCCAACCGCCGGTGCACGACTCCGCCACCGACACCTTTTTACCCGCCGCAGACAGCGCCGCTGCCAATTCCCTCGCAAGCCCAGCAATACGTTGTTCCACACTGTTATTCATGAGCAAAGATTAGCATGCAAACGGTCCGCGTTGCTGGCAATACGCCCCCTCGCAACTGCCCTACGTTTAAAAGTTCTTATAAAAAGATTCATCCGGATCACCTTGATGACAAGCAATCATCCAGGGGTAAGCATCGGTAACGTAATAACCGTATTGACCTTCAACAGTCAGGCCATTGCATTCATCCAAATCCCCTGCATCGGTCCACTCATAGTCATCAATATAGGTGCCATCGTAATCGCCACCAGGGCTATCCGCCGTTAGCGGACGAGCACCGTCTTTCAAGGTGTAACCCGAAACTGCTTTGCGCACTGTTCCGTTAAGAGCGTCATAGAAATATTTGCCATACAGGGGAAACCCATCAGCCGCAAAACCAATCACCGGTGAGCCGGCTGGGCCAGGGTAATCATCAAACATCGATTCAGGACTAGCGTGATAGTGGTAGCTGCCATCCGGCTGCGTATGCGCATTGTGCTCATCTGTACCGAACCTGACCGGCCCCATCGGATCAAGCAGCCACGGGTCGTTCGTGGTGCAACCAATAGGCGTATTGGCACCGGCATTCGGGTCGTAACAGCCGGCTGAAAGCAGGTCAACGGGTACACCGTTGAGCATTACCGCATCATAAATATTCTGCTGCAAGGGCTTTGGCACATTGGCAAATACCGGATAGCGGTTGATTGAAAAACCTTGGTCTACTTCAGCCACATTGTTCCTAAAATCAGCACTGTAATCATTAAAGTCATGATTCGGAATGTTATTCGAGGCCAACATACAATCATCCGTGTTTGCCGTAATTACTACATCAAGATCGAAAGCCTGACTGCGCTGAATATCGAGCACGTTGGCATCATAAGTCTCAGCATAATCAGCACAATCAGCACTGCGGGCATCAAAGATTGCATTGTAAATATCGACGGCGTCAGCATCGTCAAAGCTGTTTGCGGCAGAACCGGATGATCCGTTGGAATCGGACCCCCCAGAGCTCCCGCAACCGCCAAGCAATGCGGCCAAAAATATAAGCACAGGTCCGGTTTGATATCGACTGTTAAAAAAAATGATGGCTAAATCCCTATCGCAGGTTTACTGCGTAAATAAAACAACGGGCGTGATTGCAAAAGCGCCCTCGGTTTTGTTTTTGATACGAACCAGCATAGCCTCATCGAAAACCAATCGGTAATTTTATTGGAAGGGCTGCTATATTGCAGCCATGAATACAGCCATTAATCCCAATCACTATGATGTCATCGTCCTCGGCGGCGGTGCAGCCGGCTTAATGTGCTCCATTACTGCGGGCAACCGGGGCCGGCGGGTGCTGGTGCTGGAAAGCGCCAACAAAATCGGTAAAAAGATTCTTATGTCAGGTGGTGGCCGCTGTAACTTCACCAATCTGCACACTGAACCTTCGCGCTATATCTCGGCCAACCGCCACTTTTGTAAATCGGCGCTCAGCCGCTACACGCAATGGGATTTTATTGCCCTGGTCGACAAACACCGCGTTGCGTATCACGAGAAAGACCCTGAGGTGGGCAACGGCCAGCTGTTCTGCGACGACTCATCCAAAGACATTTTGGCTATGCTCGAAGCTGAGTGTTCGGCAGCCGGAGTAACGATAAACGTCGAGAGCGCTGTCAGCGATGTACGACATGTCGAAGACGATGAATCAGTGCGGTTTCAGGTTCGTAGCAACGGCTCAAGATTCACCTCTGAATCACTAGTGTTGGCTACCGGGGGCTTATCGATTCCAAAAATGGGCGCTACTGATTTTGGTTATCAGCTCGCACGCCAGTTCGAACTTAATGTGTTGGAAACCAGTGCAGGCTTGGTGCCGTTCACTTTCACCGGCTCTATTCACGAACTGACCAACAAACTCTCGGGCATTAGTGTGCCGGCCATTCTGCACAATGATCGGGCCAGCTTCCGCGAGGCCATACTCTTCACCCACCGCGGTTTGAGCGGGCCGGCTGCTTTACAGCTTTCCAGTTACTGGCAACCCGGCGAAGCTATATGCCTCAACCTGCTGCCCGATGATGATGCTGAAACAATGCTGCTCCAAGCAAAACAAGCGCAACCCAAAGTGGTATTGCGCACAGTACTGAACGAATTGCTGCCGCGTGCGTTAGTGCTAGAACTGCAAAACAACTATTGGCCCTCCTTCGCAGAAACCAAACTCGCGGAGATACCCGACAGCCGCTTGAAAGAAATCGCCGCACTACTTAATGGCTGGGAGCTAAAGCCCGCAGCCACCGAGGGCTATCGAACTGCCGAAGTCACTTTAGGCGGCATCGACACCAATGAACTCTCTTCCCGAACCATGGAAGCCAAAACGATACCCGGCCTCTATTGTATTGGTGAAGTGGTTGACGTTACCGGGCACCTGGGTGGCTTTAACTTCCAATGGGCATGGGCATCAGCCAGTGCCGCAGGACAGGTCGCCTGACCTGCTCAGCTAAAATCATGCTCTACCCCCCTGGACGTAACAAAGGCGTCAAACCCAAGATAAATATTCATGCTCTGAATAACCAGTGAAGCAATGAAAGACACTACGGCCGCCTAGTCCAACCACGCAAAATCATTGGCATTTGCCATGCTTGCCGGTAAAGAGCCTTTCTCACAGGCTGCGACTCCAGAACGGTGAAAATGAACATCGCCCACCCACATCTACCGTGCTTTGTGGCAAGCTACACAGGCAGCATTAAACAGGATGCCCCGTGAGCAATTCCAGAACTCGTATAGCCTTTGTCAGTTCCGACTCAGATGCCGCCAGCGGCGCGCTTCAGGAACTCACCGCGCGTTACGGCAACGCGCCCATCGATAATTGCGATGTCATCGTTGCCTTAGGCGGTGATGGCTTTGTTCTGCACTGCCTCCATGACTGCATGGATACCCATACCCCAATCTACGGAATGAACCGCGGCACTGTCGGTTTCCTAATGAATCCTTACGATGCCGATGACCTGCCGGCAAAAATTGCCGATGCAGAGGAAGAAACTCTCCATCCATTGTCGATGACCGCGGTTTCAACCAGCGGCGAAGTCACTCATGCGCTTGCCTTTAATGAAGTATCGCTGCTGCGCTCATCGCGCCAGTCTGCCAATCTAAAAATTATTGTCGACGGCAAAACCCACCTTGAAAACCTGATCTGCGATGGCGTGCTGGTGGCCACACCAGCAGGCAGCACTGCCTACAATCTATCGGTTCATGGCCCGGTAATACCGCTTGGTGCAGATCTGGTCTGTCTCTTATACACATCTGACGCTGCCGACGATCTACTCTGTGTAGAT
>CAJXQV010000180.1 GCA_913058165.1 uncultured Chromatiales bacterium
GTGCACCGATTGTTGTGCTCGATGAGCCTACTTCGCAGATCGATGTCGAAACCGAAGCGTTGTTGAACCGTGCTCTGGAACGTTTGTGTCAGAACAAAACGGTGCTCCTAATTGCGCATCGTCTTAGCACTATTGAGCAGGCTGATCGCATCGTTGTGATGGACAAGGGAACCGTTGCCGAAATGGGTACCCGTGAAGAGCTGCTAGCTGAGAAGGGCCTTTATTCCGCCATGATCCGGACCAAACAGGAAGTTGAAGCCGAGGCGCTGCATCCAGCGCCTGCGGTTTAACGGGAGCTATAACTGTGACTACTATGAACTCAACAGCTGGAACAGCGCCGAAGGTCAGCAACGGACAGATCATTCGTCGCTTGCTCACCTACATGGCCCCGTTTAACGGCATCATGTTTGCGTCGCTGGTAGGGCGTGTCATTAAGTTTTCCGGACAAGCCTGTGTATTGGGTCTGGCGGCATACGGCGTCGGCGATTACGTGAATGCATTTGTTGCCGCAGGTGGGTTTGCAGGCGGTGCCGAGGTTCAGTGGGACGTTATCTGGAAGTGGGTGAGATACATTGCCATGGCCGGCACGGTGGTCGGTATTACCTCGTACCTTGAGAATTACACCGGGCACTATGTGGCTTTCCGTATTCTCGCCGCATTCCGCGATAGGTTTTATTACGCCATGTTGCCACTGGCGCCTGCACGCACCTCCAAACTGCAATCCGGTGATGCTGTGAGCCGTGTGATGACCGACTGCGAACGCATCGAGCCTTTTTATGCTCATACCATTGCACCGGCTATTGCCGCGATCTTTGTGCCGCTCATTATTCTAAGTTGGTGCTGGACCGTGCATCCGACAATTGTTTATTTCCTCGTGCCTTTCTATATCGCAAATACGGCTTTGTTGCCGTGGATTGTGTCGATGCTGGGCGGTGACGGTGCTGAGTACCGCAACAAGTTGGGCGAAGTAAACGGCTTTGTTTCTGACAGTATTCAGGGTGTCCGTGACACAGTGGCTTTCGGTTATGAAGACCGTCGTGCGAAAGAACTGTTCACTATCGGTGCCACTATGCAGGAAGGTCAGGAGAAGCTCTATAGTGCCGATGCCTGGCAGCGTGCTCTGGCCGAGGTGTTTATTACCGTTGGTATTTTGGCGGCCGCATGGGTCGGTGCTGACCTGGCGCTGGCTGGCGAGATTGAACCGCTGACTGAATTGCCTGCAGTCATTGCGGTATCAATCGTCGGTTTTTATCTTTCGGTGGGTCTTGCCAATAACTACACAGATTTCCGTGTGGCTATGATTGCCGCGCGTCGCCTATTTGCCATGATGGATCAGGAGCCTGCTGTACTTGATAATTCAAAAACAGCGATAGTGGGTGATATTGAGCCTTCCATTCAGATCAAAAACCTGATCTTTGAATACGATGCTGATGATGCCGACTGGAGTCGTAATAAGCGTGTGTTCAATGGGCTGACTCTGGATATTCAGCCGGGCAAAAATATTGCTCTGGTAGGCCCGAGCGGTACCGGTAAATCCACTGTAATTAACCTGCTGCTGCGTCAGTGGGACCCTGAATCTGGCAGTATCAAGATAGGCAAGCACGATCTGGGTTCATTCCCGTTGGCCGACCTGCAGCGTTATTTCGCTGTGGTTTCGCAGCGTAGCTTTATTTTTAACGATACGATTCGTGAAAATATTCGCATGGGTAAATACGAGGCGAGCGATGCCGAGATTCTGGCAGCAGCAACCGAAGCCGGTCTGGCTGAGTTTATTGCCGCATCACCTGAAGGCCTCGACACTGAGTGCGGTGAGCGCGGTACCAAGATCTCAGGCGGCCAGCGTCAGCGCGTGGCTATTGCCCGCGCCGTGTTGAAGAACGCCCCGGTAGTGCTGTTCGACGAAGCCACATCGAGCCTCGACGTTGAAACCGAGCGCGGTGTTATTAAAGCCCTTAAGAAACTTTCAGAAGGCCGCACAACCCTTACCATTGCTCATCGCCTTTCAACCATTGTCGATAGCGATGAGATCCTGGTCATGATTGATGGTCAGATCTCCGAGAAGGGTTCGCACGTTTCGTTGATGGAGCAGGACGGTTGGTACGCCAAGATGTTTCGCATGCAGCAGGATGAGGTTGATACTTTATAAATGCCCTCTTACTTCTCTTCGCATAAAAAAGCCGCAGATAATACTGCGGCTTTTTTATGATTGATTGTCGCTACCAGCGCCTACATTTGTGATTAGGACTTCAGGAAAGTTCTACATTAGTCTTCAGTAATTGAGCTAATGCTTGAGGCGTGATTACGCCCACAAGCGCAGGGAATACGTCGACCCTGCTCTTAACATTTTGCACTAGCGCGACCGCTTGTCGCGGCAGAGACGGTCGCTTGCCATCATACATGTGCTAATCTTCCCAGAGGGGACGATCTGGAATATCAACTCGTTTAATCAATGAGGTATCGAATTGGGTAAGGTGCTTGCCAACATTATCGTTCCCGAGCTGAAGTCTGGCCAGGAGCCAACGCTCTCCCACGAGAGCTCTACTCAAGACCTGATTCACCGCTGCCATCAATGGCTTCACGCCTGATGGAATCCCCTGAGAAATCTCGTTGGCGGGAGAGTCTGTTCTCTTGGCGCGCGCTCCGCCGACACTCTGTATGGATTCTGGCCGCATCGGCAACCGGCGCTGTAGCCGCCCTGTTCCGATACCTTGACGACTGGAGTGTCCAGTTTTCGCATTGGCTCGCAACGGTTTCGCCGTGGATTCAGCCGGCCATGCTTTTCTTCGGCATGATTCTTATCTGCCAGCTACGCGACCGCTTCTTCCGCGGCACCGATGGCACCGGGATCCCGCAGGCCATTGCTGCGTTGAAGATCGAGGACGGTCCGGCCCGCGATCATGTTCTTTCCTGGCGTATTCTTGTGGGCAAGGGGCTGCTTCTTGCCATTGGCTTGTTTGCCGGAATGACGATCGGCCGCGAAGGCCCCTCCGTTCATGCCGGTGCGTGCTTCATGTACCTCTCGAATCGCTGGGGAAACTTCCAGGGTTGGCTGGTGCAACGAGGGCTGATTCTTGCCGGCGGCGCCGCCGGGATAGCCGCGGCTTTCAATACGCCAATCGCCGGTGTCGTTTTTGCGATCGAAGAAATTGGCCGTTCCTTCGAGAAGGAAAATGCAGGCACCATTGTCCGGACAGTCTTGGTCGCGTGCATCGTCTGCATGGTTCTTTTTGGCGATTATTTGTTTTACGGAAAACTCGACACCCGATTAGAGCAGCCGCTGGAATGGCTAGTTGTGCCAGTTCTCGGAGTGGTCTTCGGCTTCCTCGGTGGGCTTTTCGCCCAGAGCCTGCTGCTAACCACACGCCCCTATGGTCGCTTCTATCGCCGGCGTCCCTTGTTAGCGGCCGCCTCTCTGGGCGCGGCAATGGCACTTCTCGCGATCGTTTCGGACGGATTCAGCTATGGAAGTGGATATCCGCATGCACAAGCCATTCTCATGGAAGGGACCGAGGTCCCCACCTGGGGGTTTGGGGCGATTGCTCTGGGGAATTGGGTTGCCCTGCTCAGCGGAATTCCCGGAGGCCTTTTTGATCCGAGCTTGGCAACCGGCGCAGCGCTGGGCCAACTGATTGCTCCCTTCCTGGAGTTTATGGACCCCAAAGCGGTGATCCTACTCTGCATGGTGAGCTATTTCTCCGGAGTCGTACAAAGTCCGATTACCGCATTTGTCATTCTGGTCGAAATGACCGATGCGCGCTTCA
>CAJXQV010000181.1 GCA_913058165.1 uncultured Chromatiales bacterium
GCCCTGGAACATCAACGGGCTGCGAACTGACCTCCCATTGTGCCTTATTTAATGCGTCAATTTCCTCTTTTGGCAACTTCCCTTTCATCGCCAGCAGGTATCCGTCAGTCCGGAGCAGCGGGTGACAGACGCGCGCGAATGCATCCAGAGAGCTGAACGCACGCGACACAATAGTAGTGAACTTATCGGGCGGGGCATATTCCTCAATACGTGACTTTTCCACGCGTACGTTTGCCAAGCCAAGCTGCCGCACAGCATATTCAATAAATCGGGTTTTCTTGCCGTTGGTATCAAGCAGGGTGAACGCAACATCAGGATGCGCTATGGCCAGCGGTATTCCGGGCAGGCCGGCGCCCGTGCCCACGTCGAGCACGGCAGTACCGCGGAGGTATGGCAACACCGTCAATGAATCCAGCAAATGCAGCACCACCATATCGTGCGGATCCCGAATGGCGGTGAGGTTATAGGCCTTATTCCACTTCTGTAACAACAGAAGGTAGGCCAGTAATGAATCCGCAAGGCCTTCATCAAGGTTAAGCTTGTTCAGTCCGTCCAATAGCAGTCTGCGCACGTGCTTAGCTCAATCGCACCAGTGTGCGCCCGGTGATTTTGCCATCCACATAGGGCTGAAATGCCGGCATCAGAGTGTCGAGAGTAAGTGCCGCACTTTCCATTAACGCCAGATGTCTCGGGCGCAGATCGGTAGCAATACGCTGCCAAATTGCGACACGCAATTCTCGCGGCACGTCGACCGAGTTAATCCCCAGAAGGTTTACACCCCGCAAAATAAAGGGCATGACCGTCGTGTTCACCTCAAAACCCTGAGCCAAGCCAATAGCGGCGATGTTGGCATTGGGAGATGCGTTGCGGATCAAACCCGCGAGGGTTTCACCACCCAGATTGTCGATAGCTCCGGACCACAGGCCCTTTTCCATCGGGCGTTTACCAAAATCAAATTCTTTAAGGTCGAGCACTTCACTCGCCCCCAGGCTCTTGAGGTAATCGGCCTGCTCGGGCTTGGTGCTCATGGCCATCACGGAATAGCCCAGTCCTGCCAACATATCGATAGCAACACTGCCCACACCGCCGGTAGCACCGGTCACCGCAATCGGGCCGTTAGCGGGTCGCTGACCGTTCAATTCCATCCGATGAATCGCGTACGCGGCGGTAAACCCTGCGGTACCAATCAACATGGCATCACGGCTCGACAGCTCATCCGGTATCGGAATAGGGCCGCCGGCAGGAAGACTTGCCACCTCGGTAAAACCACCGTCACGAACTTCGCTTAGACCACCACCATTCATCAGAACGCGCTGGCCCACAGCAATATCCGGATCTTCGGAACTAATAACAGTGCCTGCAATATCAACACCGCCGACTAATGGTGAGGTCCTCAAAATACGCCCTGCGCCGGTCGCTGCCAGGGCGTCTTTGTAATTAATGCTCGACCACTCGCCCTTCACAACAACTTCACCTGGTGTGAGATCAGCAAGAGTCAGCTCTTCAACACCCGCAGAAACGCCGGATTTGTCCGCATGCACGCGAAACGCTCTAAATGAATTCATTAAATGGCTCCTGTCGGGGCATTGTCCATGATGCTGAGCAAAATCAAAGCGCCTCGCATATATCCTGTTGGAGCTGAGGGTCTTCCGGCTCGGTTTGTGGCGGGTAGCGTTTAATGACTTCACCATCACGATTAATTAGAAACTTTTCAAAGTTCCATTCGATGTCGCCGGGAAATGCGGTGGTAAGCCACGCATAAAGAGGATGCTGTTCTTCGCCGTTAACCTTTATTTTTTCCGTTAACGGGAACGTCACACCGTAGGTTGTTTTACAGAAATCTGTAATGTCATTAGCGTTGCCAGGCTCCTGTGCGCCGAACTGGTTGCACGGCAAACCAACCACCGTAAAATCCTGACTTTTTAATTCTTCATACAGCTTCTGAAGGCCGGCGTAGTGTGGTGTTAATCCGCATTGACTCGCGACATTAACGAGGAGCACAACCTTGCCGTCCAAACCCAAAATGATATCTTTTTCACCGGTCAGCGGCGCGATACTGAAGCTTTGTAGATTGCTCATGGTTGTTCTCCAAAATAGTGCATTCAATAGGTCTGCGGGTTTGTATTGCTCAATCCGCCAAATGGCAGGCGACCATACTACGCCCAACCGCACGCAGGGGTGGCTCTTCAGTGGCACAGCGGGGCTCTGCTAACGGACAGCGGGTGCAAAAAGCACACCCGGGAGGCGGGTGTAACGGCGAGGGCAGATCCCCTAAAATAGCCGCAAAACCTCGGCTTTGCTGAAGTTTCGGGTCTGGAATAGGCACCGCTGATATCAATGCCCTGGTGTAGGGGTGGCGGGGGCTTGAGTAGATCTCATCACGATCGGCGAGCTCAACAACCTTGCCTAAATACATCACCATTACACGGTGGCTAATCTGCCGGACAACGGCAAGATCATGTGCAATAAACACTAACGATAAATCAAGCTCCTTCTGCAGTTCTATTAGCAGCTGAACAACTTTCGCCTGCACTGATACATCTAATGCACTTACAGGCTCATCACATACAATCAGCTTTGGCTCAAACATCAACGCTCGAGCAATGCCGATGCGCTGACATTGACCACCCGAAAATTCATGCGGATATCGACTCAGCTGCTCGCGGCTCAAGCCAACTTTTTCTAAAATAATACTGGCTCGACGTAACTTTTCTGCGCGACTGAGATTTGGATGATAGGTATCAAGGGGCTCACATAAAATCTCTGCGATAGTCATTCGCGGATTAAGCGACGCGAGCGGGTCCTGAAAGATAATTTGCATGTCACGGCGCGTTGCCCGCAGTTGTTTGGCCGAGAGTTTCTGTAACGATTCGCCCATTAACAGGACGTCACCAGCAGACGATGGAATCAGGCTTAATATCGCCCGCGCCAATGTCGATTTACCGCAGCCTGACTCACCCACGACACCCAACGTTTCACCGGCAAGGAGATTCAGATCCACGCCCCGCAAGGCCTTGAGCTGACCTGGTGCGGCTAAAAAGCTTTTGGAATCAAAGGAGTATGTAACTTCAAGCCCCCTGGCCTCCAGCCGTGGAGCGGTGTCTGTTGGCTGATTTAATTTGGCATTAACCCCATCAAGCCGGGGCACAGCGGCGAGGAGCGCGCGGGTATAAGGATGTTGGGGTGATGCGAACAGCGGCTCAACAAAATTCACTTCGACACACTCACCCTTCGACATTACTAATACGCGATCGCAGGTGCCGGCAACCACGCCCATGTCATGAGTGATTAATAATACAGCGGTAGCGAAGTCGGTTTGTAACTCGCGCATCAGCTCCAGAATTTGTGCCTGCACAGTAACGTCTAGTGCGGTGGTTGGCTCGTCTGCAATCAGCAATTTTGGTTTGCAAAGCAATGCTGTCGCAATCATCACCCGTTGACGCATACCGCCGGATAATTCGTGCGGATACTGTGTCATCCGTTTCGCCGCTTCAGGAATCCTAACGGCCTCAAGCATCAGCCGACATTCCGCAAGTGCATCGCGTTTGGATTTACCAAGATGCCTCCGTGCTACCAAAGACATCTGTGCACCCACGGTTAAGTGCGGGTTCAATGATGTCATTGGATCCTGAAACACCATAGCAATGTCTTTACCACGAACACGATTAAGCTGAGATTGACTCAGCGCAAGCAGGTCTGTGCCGTTAAACATCCTGTCTCTTATACACATCTGACGCTGC